>NZ_ALBR01000066.1:0-47908 GCF_002081505.1 Bacillus sp. CDB3
AACGTTAAGTTAAAGTTAAGTTAAAGTAAAATAAAGAAAATAAGTAAACTTATAATAGTAATACTAATAATACTACGTACGTTAGTAATAAATAAAAGTTAAAGTTGTTCATATATGAACACCTTTTTTATTTATAATTTTAAATTCTTCTTCAATGTCCAATATTTTTCTTGAGCATTTTCAAGTGAGAATTCTACCCAGCCATTTGGATCTTCACGATAGACATTTACTTTTGTACCATTTTCTAATTTTCCAACTTCATTTTGTGTAACGTTTGGTACACTCTTTATTGGATTGTTAAACGGGAATGGAACTTGATAGTAAGATCCTACTGATTGAACAGTAGCTTTCGCATCTTTTGCGTAATCTTTATATGGAATTGTTTCGCCTAATGCATCTACATTTAATGTATTAGGGTTTTTCGGTAATCGTTTTACATTTTGATAATCTTTGTTATTGAAAGGCTTAATACGTTCCATAATATTAGCGATTTTGCCAGCCCATTCTTTATCAGTTGAATACATTACATTCATCGCAGATAATGTGTAACCTTTGAAATACTTAGCACCTTGTTCTAAGTAATTCTTCCTCACATAATCAGCATTGTATGAAATACTTAATCCATAAGATGGTAAATATTTTGCATGTGCGAATGGGTCCCAATCATACGCTCGTAGTCCAAATAAATTATGTTTACGATATGCAATTTCTGATTTCCCGTATCCAGACTCTAAGATTGCATGTGCTGCTAAATATAAAGAGCTCACGCCATACTCGTTTTGCGCTTTAATAAAGTCTTGTCCAACTCCAACAAGCGGACTATCGGGATGATATCTTTTAATATAATTATCGATCTCTTGAGCTGTTACATTAGAAGGTAATGTTACATCTAAATCGATATATGAGGCCATAGCATTAAATAAAAATTGCGCATATTCTTCACGTGTTAAAACACTAGTTGGATTAAATGCACCTGCGCCATTACCTGCAGCAACGCCGTTAGACTCTAATGCACTAATCGCATCATTTGCCCAATGATTTTTCGGAACATCATTAAATGTATGATTAGCTATTACTTTTAGTTTAAAGGCTCTCTGTAAAATTACAGCCATTTCAGCACGAGTTAAAGATTCTTTCGGTCTAAATGTTCCTTTACCATCACCTACGAAAATCCCCATATCTGTTAAAGCTAAAATTTCTTTTTGAAACATTGTTGTCCCTTCGCTAATATCAGAGTATGGATTTTTATATTCGCTTTTCGCTTCTGGTTTTAATGTACGATATATTAATGCGGCTACTTGCTCACGATTTACAACATCCCCGAATCCAAACTTACCATTATCATATCCTGCAATAATTTCTTTTGACGTTAAATTAGTAATTGCTTTATATGACCAATGATCTTTCGGAACGTCTGGAAATTCCTTTTCAGCTGCAAATGAAGTTACTGGAGCCATCATTACTTGAAGTGCGACTGTCACTGCTAACACATTAGAAATACTTTTTTTCATATTTTTTAACACGTTATGTATATGCTTGTCCCGTGTTAACTTGCCTCCCTTTTTAATAAAATTTTCACTATTAAACTAACAAAATTTTAATTCAATTAATTAATCAACAGTAAAAGTATACGTGATAAAAATAAACTAATCTACCATTATTTTATTTATAATCAGCATAATACGATATATCTTTTTATTTCGATACCAAATTATATAAGTCCATATAAAAAGCCCATCTCTATATAGACGATGGGCTTAGCAAACGATGTTTTTTTATTTAGCTAAACGATATTTTGCAACATCGAAACTTTCATAGAATATATTCCCCTCTCAAATACAATGTTTTATGTAACAGACTAATTATAATTCTGAAAATTAGTAATAGCCAATTGTATTTTGTCTAATTTTGTATTATTATTGTATTTTTTGGAACAAATAACTATAGTTAGAAACTATATGATTCTTATTTTTTAAGAGGAGAGATTCGTATGAACAAGAATTGGAAAGATATAGAACACCGTATTTATACAATGTGTATGATTCAGCGGAATAACGAAGTATTGCTAATACAGCGCCCCGATCATCTAGGCTTCCCTGGTTTCATAGCTCCTGGCGGAAAAGTAGATTTTCCAGAAAGTATCGTTCAGGCTGCTAAGCGAGAAGTAGAAGAAGAAACTGGATTACTTGTTTCAAATTTAACTTTTAAGGGATTAGATGAATACGTAAATCCGAAAGAAAATGTTCGATATATGGTATTTAACTATTGCACAGATTCATTTGAAGGTGAACTCCTTTTGAATCCTCCTGAAGGCGAATTATTATGGGTACCAATCGGCACAGCACTAAATCTTCCTATGCAAGATTGGTTTAAAGAGAGATTCCCATTATTTTTTGAAAAAGGTACGTTTGAAATTCAACGTGTTTGGGACCGAGACTTAAATAAACAAGTTGCTATGACAATTACCCATACATAAAAAGCTTGGAATCTCCCCAAGCTTTTCTTACTTCTCCTCTAATCTCTTAATCTCATAATCAATTTCTAAAAACTTGATTCCGCATATCCACATTTTATGGTTAGCTTCTAACCTTTGATTTGCACCCTCTTTAATAATAAATGTCTCTGCTAACGGTAAACGTATTGTAAAGAAACGAGTATGTAAATAAATCCCCTCATCCCCCTTACCATTTCTTCTCAGCTTACTAGTAATAATTAAATCATTACTCCTATTACATAATTTCAAAACCCCCGTCATATTCGAATATGGTAAAGGTAATCCAATATTCATGTATGTCTCATTCTTATATGTATGTTTTGAGTAAAGAGCTACAAAAATAGATTCTCCTGCTTCATTTTTTCTTAGCCAAGCCCTTACATTCTCTCTTCCATCCTTCTCATCTATTACCCCTATGATAGAGCCCTGCATCGTTTCCCACTTGTCGCCCATTCCTAAATGTATTTGTCCTACACGCTTACTCATTTTCTCATAGCAAAATGCAAACGGGCGGAACCAACGAATCCATTTAATATGCGATTGTAACTCATACTCTTTTGTATTTTCATAAAAACGAATAATACTTAAAGGAATCTTCGTCGCGTCAAATGCCTCACTATGAAAATCCTTCATTTTATCAACTAAACCGTTGTATTCCTTGCTATCTATTAAATTTCTGTTATGTAAAAACGCTTCACCAACTGTTGCATTTCCTCTTAACCTGCTCATTGGTTTCCCGTAGTATTTATAATTCGGAGCACTCTTTTCAATGATCCAGCCGACAAATGCCGGTAACGCTACTCCAATTCCATTAACAACACCGTGAATCCAAACCATTTGAGCAATTGTAATCGTCATTACATATTTCAAATTCCCATATGAGTATATAAGTGAAAACATAATTGTTACCATTAGTATGCTAGACGATATGATCAGGAGAACCTTTGCACTGATAGCATTAAATTTCGTGCGCAAAACATAAATCCCATAACCATAAATAGCACATAAATATAGGAACACTGCAAAAAATTCAAATACCCTTGAGTACGTAATTCCTACTGCAACTGTCATAGGTGAAATGACGATGATAAACATAATAGCATCATATACTTTACTTCTCTTTTCTCTTTTTCTCCCAATTAAACCAGCTGATAACGGCAATAGAAATGCCGAATAATGAAAGTGTGCAGCTGTAAGTAAAACAATGTCAGAACTAAAATGCATAATGGAAAGTTTTACTACTGAAGCAAAAAACCAGAAACCACCTAAAAACAAATATATAAACGCACTATCAATAGCTGTCTCTTCTAACGGTTTCCATCCTCTTTCTAGTAATCTACTTACACCAAATAATGCAATAATCCCAGTATACATAAGCCAAAGAAGAGCAAAAATGAAATGATTTGTTACGAAAGCTAGCATCGCACTAACTGCTCCTATTGGATATAAAAATACTCCAAATTTATAAAATAATAAATTTGATCCATTTCTTGTTTTCTTATCAATAATGCAAAATGCCATCGGTATAAATAACAAAATAGATAACAATATAATTGCTTCAACAGGGTTTACATTCGACCACTCGTATATTAGAAATATAATATAACAAGCAAGCCCAACTATTATATTTTTCATATTTTTTATTTCCTCTCCACAAATGTTCCCTTATATGAAAATAATGAACCAATTAACGGATTGCGTACTTGTACATGAATTCGAAAACATTGTAGTGTTTCATCATAACTTTCTACAATTTTTGCATCTCCGTATAAAAATCTAGGTAACGGTATTTTTCTTCCGAACATGTAAAACCATTGTTTCTTTGAAGAAATATGTATTGCCCCCATCTCATCAATATGAAAATTCAATGTAGAAACAAGTATGTGCGGTTCACCAAAATAATCTACAATTTCATAATTCTCTTCATCCAACCGCATAACGGCGTTAAAATACCTTTTCTTATTATGAAAATAAAAAGTACGATTCCACCGCACAAATTCCTTTCCATGTTCATCTCGTTCAGCGGTATTATGTATTGTAAATGGCACTTCCTTTCCCCGCTCAGAGAAAAATATTCGAAACTTCGATGCAATTTTTAATATCAATTTTACGAAAAAAGAACCTCCGTAAATTTCATCCATCTTCCCTTCTCCAGTAAAGCTATTTTTTTCTGTAATCTCATAGCGTTTCTGTAATTTTGGATGAAGATTTTTATAGGTATCTCCTAATAATCTCTCATAAATATTAGCCATACATTTATCCCTTTCTCTTCCTCTTACAATTTTTTGCGCTCGGCAAATTAGTGCTATTTATATAACCGACAATCGATAACCCTATTAGAAGAAAATTTAATGTAAGCGGATTAAACGGTTGCGTAAAACTTGTGATATTCGTAACTCCTGCCACTATAGTTAAGCCTATTAACATAACAATATGTAATATAAACAACTTTCGTTTTTGAAATGGCAATAGCCACATAACACCCCATATTATTTCTAAAAATCCAACTATTTTAAGTATAAAAATACTACTTTCATTCGATTCGATTAACTCAGAAAGCATCTTCACTTCCTCTGGATGACTAAAAATCACTTTCGGTACGCCCCCTTGATATAACCATACGAAAGCAAATAAAAAGCAAACGAGCCAATACGTCATCGTTCTTCTAATTAACATACTAGGATGGAGGCCTTTTTCTAACCATAATTTGAGAGCATCAAAACTCCATGCAGTTGCCCAACCTAATAAAGGTCGAAAAACATATGAATCTATCACATTTCCTATACGACCAAGCCTTGTATCATAATCATATTGCGTCTCAAAATAAATATGTTCTTCATTCGGTGTATATTTCCAATAACCACGCCCGATTTGTATAAGTGATAATTGATTGTCTGTCCAAAATTTTAAAGAAGAAATGCGCTCTCCAGTTTCTTTTCTTACTTCACCTATCGATTCTCCTTCTCCAGCTATTTCAAGTCCGAAACCAATATTCGTTTTATATAAAAACTTCTGCGGCTCCCCCTCCTTTTTCTCCAAATACGAGATTTCTGTAAAACGTGCATCCCACTCTGTATGTAGGTCCGGTTCTTGCGTATATTCCCATAATTTCTCCATTGTTGTTTTCATTTCTGTCGCTACATAAATAGGCTTTTTCTTGCCCATCCTTCCACCTCCCATACTCTATATTTTTAATGTACATGCAACGAATTTATTTTGCTACATTTTTCACAAACTAACCCTCAAAAAAAGATAGAATTTTTAAAATATATATAAAACACTTGATTCCCTGAAAAATTTAAATTATTATAAAACAAATGTTACCAACAACTTCATAAATCAAACACTCTCGCCTAAAACGTGAGATAGAGGTTGCAACGCTTATAAGTATTCTAAAGGAGACACAGAGATGTCTATGAATTTAGAAGAAAGGAAGTGTTGCCGAAATTGATAAATTTCTCTGCATTTATCGATTGGGGCTGTTTTCGAATAGAAACAGAACTGTCATATGTACAGACATGTACGTGTGAAGAGCTATCTACAAAAAAGAGATATCATTTTTTATGATATTCCTTTTTTGGCGGTTTTTTTATTAGCTCCGTTTTCTGTTTCCCTTTTCCTGTAACAGCACCATCCTCACTTATTTGAGATGGTGTTTTTTGTTTTTCTCTCTGGTAACTACAGGAATATTGGGATTTGTATATGTCCTAACCTATTCTTAAAAATGGACGAAAGAAGGAATTCGTAATGGAAACGATTGTACAAAAGTTTGGCGGTACTTCTGTTGGAAGCGTCGAACGCATTCAACATGTAGCAAATTTAATTATTGAAGAATATGAACGAGGACATAGCATTGTCTCTGTCGTTTCAGCAATGGGGAAAAGTACAGATGAACTTGTCGCACTTGCTAACGCTATTACAGAGAATCCGAGTAAACGCGAAATGGATATGCTTCTATCAACAGGAGAACAAGTAACCATTTCATTGTTAACGATGGCACTACAAGCAAAAGGCTATAACGCCATTTCATTAACCGGATGGCAAGCTGGTATTACGACAGAATCTGTACATAGTAGTGCACGGATTACTGACATTCATACAGATCGTATACAGTCCTATCTTGCTGAAGGCACGATTGTGATCATAGCTGGCTTCCAAGGAGCCAGTGAAGACCATGAAATTACAACACTTGGACGCGGTGGTTCTGATACGACTGCTGTTGCATTAGCTGCTGCACTGAAAGCAAAAAAATGTGATATTTACACGGATGTGACCGGCGTATATACGACGGACCCACGAGTTGTAAAAGATGCTTATAAATTAGATGAAATTTCTTATGACGAGATGTTAGAACTTGCCAACCTCGGTGCTGGCGTGTTGCACCCACGCGCTGTTGAATTTGCTAAAAATCATAATGTAGTTTTAGAAGTACGATCAAGTATGGAACAAGAAAACGGAACAATTGTAAGGGGAGAATGTAACATGGAACAACAATCAATCGTTAAAGGTATTGCATTTGAGGATAATATTACACGCGTCACAATTAAAGGGTTAGAACAAGGTGCACTTTCAACAGTTTTCTCTACATTAGCAGTGGCACATATTAATGTAGATATTATTATTCAAAGTATTACAAATGCAGGAACTGTCCACCTCTCTTTCTCAATCCATTCTAATGATTTAAGAGAAACATTAGAAGTATTGGAACAAAATCAAGAAGCACTTCACTATGAATCTGTAGAATATGAAAATCATTTAGCGAAAGTATCAATTGTAGGATCTGGTATGGTATCTAACCCAGGTGTCGCTGCAAATATGTTCACTACTTTAAAAGAAGAAGATATTCATATTAAAATGGTAAGTACATCAGAAATTAAAGTGTCTGTCGTTATCGACCGCCTTCATTTAGTTACAGGTGTGGAAGCATTGCATCAATCATTTATGGCAAAAATTGAGCCTTTAGTGCAAATGAGCTAATTTCCAGCGATAAAACTTAAAACCAATGATATGAATCTAGTTCCTTCCTATATAAATAGAAAGCAGTTTGTATAGTACAAGCTGAGAAAAAAGTTGGTTAGTTTAAAATAAAGCCATTTGAAAAATAATAAAATTGTTAAAAAAATGCAAGTCATTCTATTCAACAATCGGGCAGTTATCTCCCATCTCGCATTCGACGAATTTTGAGATGGGAGTCTTACTGCTCATTAATGTGGGATGAATTTTTTACATATAAGGAGATAAGACTATGGCAAAAAACAAATTACTAAGAATGGACAATGTCAGCATCGTTGTAGAATCCCTTGATGACGCAATCTCTTTCTTCGAGGAGATTGGATTAAAACTTGAAGGGCGAGCTACTGTCGAAGGGGAATGGGCTGGTCGCGTAACAGGACTCGGTTCTCAGTGCGTAGAGATTGCAATGATGGTTACCCCAGATGGCCATAGCCGAATTGAACTTTCGCGATTTCTCACCCCACCTACTATAGCAGATCACCGAACAGCTCCTGTAAACGCCCTCGGTTATCTACGCGTCATGTTCACCGTTGAAGACATTGACGAAATGGTATACAGACTGACTAAGCACGGTGCTCAGCTCGTTGGCGAAGTAGTTCAGTATGAGAACTCGTATCGACTCTGCTACATTCGTGGAACCGAAGGAATTTTAATCGGTTTAGCGGAAGAACTCGGTAACAAGCAAATAAATGATGTATTATAAATGAAACCACTATATCTTTAACCACGTCCTAACTTTAGAACGTGGTTATGCTTGTTTGAGCTTTTAAAAATGTATTATCATTTTACACATAGATTTCAAGACTCTATCCAAATCGTTCTTTAACATATTACAAATATCTATAAATCATTATAAAATAATTTAATTATTCATTTTATCCTTTCCTAGGAAATATAACTAACTCCTCTCATTTTATATCTTATCGCTCTTTTCCATGAAAAAACGATCTATATTCATTCAAAATAACTTTCTTCACATCCGAGTAAAATACCATCATGAATAGTGCAACTCCTAATAAAATCTCTTGAACTCCTTCATAATCAATGACAGCACTTAAAATTAGCAAACCGCATCCAATATAAAAACCAAATTCATTTCCTTTCTCAAAATCCTCATCTTCTGCGTCACTATGTATTTTCCTTTTGAAATCTTGATTCCCTTTTATCAACTCATCTAGCGTAACGTTATACATTTCGCTCAGTAAAATTAAATTATCAATATCAGGATAACTTTTATCATTTTCCCATTTACCCCGCTTTAACAGGCACTAAATCCCATCGTAGCTTTTAAATACATCAAGGAAGCCAGATGGGATTAACTGCCTATAAAAGCCCGATTGGTTCAACTAATAATCAGTGGGATAAATCGCTCCACTGATTAAAGTTTCACTTTATAAACCGCTTGCCTCGTTACACCAATCTTTTTAGCAACATCCTCTTGCGAAAATCCCTTTGACTCTCGTAGTTTTTTTAGCTGTTCTCCTAAGTTCATAACGTCCCCTCCTTTAACAAATTACTACATAAAAAGAGATACAAATGAAAGAAACTATTAGTAAAACTCACTGTAAACCATTCGTTTACACAACAAAAAAGAGAGAATAACTCTTTGAGCTATTCTCTCTCATCTCACTTCTATTAAAACAGATGAATGTTTTCTTTCTTGCAAGCTTCACGTAAATCATCAGGCCATACAGAAGATTGAACTTCACCGATATGTGCTTTACGTAAGAAGTACATACACATTCTTGATTGGCCGATACCACCACCAATTGTTAATGGTAGTACGTCTTCTAAAATACCTTTATGGAAATCATACTCACGTTTGAAGTCTTCACCAGTTTTCGTTAATTGCTCATCAAGTGCTTTACTATCAACACGAATTCCCATTGATGATAATTCGAATGAAGCTTGTAGTACTGGGTGCCAGAATAAAATGTCACCGTTTAATTTCCAATCATCATAATCGGATGCGCGTCCATCGTGCTTTTCACCTGAACGGAGTGCATCACCAATTCCAATAATAAAGACTGCACCGTGTTCTTTCGCAATTGCATGTTCACGATCTTTCGGTGTTAATTCTGGATATTTATCTTCCAGTTCTTGAGAAGTAATGAAAACAATTTCTTCTGGTAAATACTTTCCAAGGAACGGATACTTTTCAAATAAGTGATCTTCCAATTCTTTGAATATTCCATAAATTGTTTGTACTGTTTTTTGTAAGTAATCGACAGTACGCCATTCTTTTTGAACGATTTTTTCCCAATCCCATTGGTCAACGTAAATGGAATGTGTTGCATCAAGTTCTTCATCACGACGAATCGCGTTCATGTTTGTATATAAACCTTCACCAGCTTCATATCCGTATTCATGTAATGCGAATCTTTTCCACTTCGCTAGTGAATGTACAATTTCTAATTCTTCTCCTGAATGTAACATATCAAATTCAATCGGACGTTCTACACCGTTTAAATGATCGTTTAATCCTGATTTTTTCGTTACGAATAATGGTGCAGATACGCGGAATAGTTCAAGGCGTTTTGCTAATTGATCCTCGAAAAATGTTTTAACTTCCTTAATTGCGATTTGAGTCTCTCTTACTGTCATTAATGATTGATACATGGTGGTTTCCTCCTAAAATGTTTGGATGTTGTGAAAAGAAGCCAACAAAAAAAGCCCTTCTTTCCCAAAAAACTGGGACGAAAGGCTTTGGTTCCGCGGTACCACCCAAATTAGCAACAGAGGTTGCTCACTTATACAGTACGGAGATAAAAAAATCTCGATACTGTTCTTCTTGTAACGGCGAAGTTCCCGGCTAAGTCTACTTTCCTATAAAGGATTTCGGTTAGCGACTCCAGGAGGTTCTTCATAATAGGCTTCGTATCAGGCTCACACCGTCCCTGACTCGCTTAAACTACATCCTACTACTACTCGTCCTTTCATAGTCGTTTTGTTGTCACATCTCTGAAACATTTTATTAATGATTATTCTATACAAAAAATAGAGAAAGTCAACAAAAAGTTTCAAAATATTTTTCAATTCTTTATTTTACGGCTTTACCGATTGTTCTTAATATAACATTTTTATTTCCTTTGTCTCTTCAATCCAAAAAACATTTCACTAACTGAAACTAACATATACACAACCAGTAATGTGATCGTTCGAAAAATAGAATCCGCAGTATTTCTTATTATTTTCATTTTATTTGTAATTCCTTTCAGTTTACTCGCAATTTCATGATATACTATAGCATTCAAGCAGTTTGTTTTTACTTAAAGCAAGCATAGTCATTTATCTATAGTATTTTTCTAAAACATTGGCTATTATCAAATCAGATTTTTTATATAACGGAGTGATCATATGAGTAAAACGAAAGCAAAACCGAAAAAAGGTGTAGGACAAGGTACAGGAAGTAAAGGATGGAATCGTTGGCAATCAAGTGCAAAGAAAAAGGCAGCTGCAAAGCCATACAAAAGTAAAGGTACAAAGAAGTAAAATAAATAGTGTCTTATTTCTTTACTTTGTACAAAACAAAATATAATTATTACAACAAAAAAGCTATGCTTTCATCTCTGTGAAAGCATAGCTTTTTCCATATTAAATCATAAGAATATCACGGATTTCTTCCTCCGTAATAGAAGATAACTTCTCTTCACCCGGCTCGATAATTTCAGCGATTAAATTTTTCTTACTCTCTTGTAACTCGTGCATTTTTTCTTCAATTGTTCCATGGGCTACTAACTTAATAACTTGCACCGTATTTTTTTGCCCCATTCGATATGCCCTATCTGCCGCTTGTTGTTCAACAGCTGGATTCCACCATAAATCGTATAATATAACCGTATCGGCACCTGTTAAGTTAAGACCCGTACCACCAGCTTTTAAAGAAATAAGAAATAGATCCCCTTCCCCTTCGTTAAATCGATTACATAGCTCTACACGTTCTTGCGAAGGTGTATTTCCGTCTAAATAAAAATATGGAATCGCTTGACGATTTAACTCACGACCAATAATAGACAACATCTTCGTAAATTGAGAAAAGATTAAAATTCTCTTACCAGTACTTCTACATTCCTCTAGTATCTCTAGCAATTGCTCAAATTTAGCTGAACTCCCCTTGTAATCATCAACGAATAAAGCGGGATGATTACAAATTTGTCGCAATCTCGTTAAGCCAGCTAATATTCTAATTTTATTTTTACGTAACGTATCTTTATCTAAATGCTTTAACGTTTCTTCCCTTAACTTCGCTAAATAAGCAGCATATAGTCTCTTTTGATCTGGTAATAACTCCGATGACTGTAAGTGCTCTATTTTATCTGGAAGCTCCTGTAATACGTCCCCTTTTAGTCGTCTTAATACGAAAGGTTTTACGCGCTTCGCAATATCTTCACGCCTTAAATCACCGAATTCTTTTCTTCCTGGTAATAATTCTGGAAATACGACATGAAAGATAGACCATAGCTCTTCTAATGAATTTTCTACAGGCGTTCCCGTTAGTCCGAAACGATATTCAGCTTGAATTGTTTTCACTGCTCTTGCAGTCTGCGTTGTAGGATTTTTAAACGCCTGTGCTTCATCAAGAAATAGTGTATGAAATGGAATCGCATACGATCTTATATCTCTTCTCAATAATGGATATGACGTAATTACGACATCAAATTCCGCTACGTCTTTTAAGATTTTTCGTCGTTCTGTTTGATTTCCATCTGCAATAACCGCTCTAATATGCGGGGCGAATTTTTTCAATTCACTAAACCAATTGTAAACGAGAGAGGACGGTGAAACGACTAATATAGGTAGCTTCTTCTCCCGAATTTCAGGCAAAACAGAATCTATAAAAGCAATGCTTTGCAGCGTTTTTCCAAGTCCCATATCGTCCGCTAAAATACCGCCAAAACGGTAATAGGCGAGTGTTTTCATCCACTCAAATCCGTATACTTGATAATCCCTCATTACAGCATTTAAAGTTTGCGGCACTGTAAACTTTAATTTTTCGGGTTTTGAATACTTTCAACTAAATCTTGAACAGATTCATCTAAACTTAAAAGATTACCTTCGTGAAGTCCGTTCATCCATTTCACACTCCGAATAAGCGGAACATTCACTTCTTCCCCATGTAAAAATTCTTTTCGAATACCTGATTCTTTTACAAACTGATTAATTTCATTAAACTCTTTGCTCTCTAGTGATAATAAAGAACCATTCGCTAATCGGTAATATTTACGTTTCTCTTCAAGAGCCACTAATACACCTTTAATTTCCGCTTCCGGTATTCCTTTTATATCAAAACGAAACGATAACCAATCAATTCTTTCTTTTCTTCTTACTCTAATAAGAGGAGCTGTATCCCCTTTATGAATTCGTAATTTGATTGCTGTTGTCGCGTAAATATCAACTAAGCCTTTTAACGTTGGAACGACATGATATAAAAAGTTATACTCAGCTTCTTCATTATGCATAAAGTAACCACCTTCTGTTTTCGCGAAGGCACTTTCACTCATAATGTCTAAAATCTCTTTTTCTTTTTTCTCATCACGATTAAAAACAGACGGCTGTCCGTCTTCTTCTAGCGGATTAATTACAACGTTTCCATAGTGGAATTCGAGACCTGCTAACAAACGATTTTTCACTCGATCTAAATACAATTTCGCTTTTAGCGAAGGCGTTTCAACACGATCTGATATTACTTCATCAATGCGTACTGTTCCAAGTTTCATTAATCCAGGGACAACTTTCGCTACGAAATGTTCCATTTTACTTTCAGGAATATAAAACTGATTGCTATTTGAGCGACTCATCATCTTTTGTAATTCAATAAGTCGCATACAATCTTCCATAGGTAAATGATATAATTTTCCATCGTAAAGAGCTTTGTTATACATCTCCATAACTCGAACACGATTTAGGCCGTTTATATGAAGTGTAAACCCGCCATTATTCCCTTTCGTAAACTCAAAATGTAATGGCAATAAACCTTTTGAAATTTGTAAGCCTTGAAATAGTTGCTCATTTTGTTTCAGCTGTACATGCTCAACTTTAGAAAGTGAAGAGAGCATATCATTCCACGAAGCTGGCGGTATAAATATCATACTTTCATCTTGTTTCGCATGTACTTCTAGTGCATCTTCATACATTTTTTCGTTATGATATATTTTAATGAGTTGCTGTATAATCGCGTCCATTTCTTGTTTAAAACTGTGTACATCTGGCGTGTATGTAAATTCATTGGAGCAATGAAAGGTCTCTCTTTTCTCCACTTTAGAAAGAAATTCTCTAATATGATTTATAAAATATGTGTTCGCAAGTTTTAACTGAATTCCAAGAAGAGCCCCACCGCTTTTCGTCGCTACTGGTGAACATATAAACGCAACATCTAATATTTCACGTGTATCAAAACGGTGTTGTTTACTTTTGGGCCTCAGTGGTTTGTCTGCAAATAACTGAAACATCCCGTTTGTTAATTGATCATTTCTGCTACTAACAGAGCCCATTCCACCCGTTTGCTGGTTATAATTTATTTGTATTAGTACGGCTGCAACATGTTGACAGTACGTTTGAAAAGACGCTAACGAAGGACAACTACAGCTCGCAACAACATCACCTTTTTTAGCTTTTTCTACTGTAACATGAAAATCTTCGTTCCCTTTTACCGTCGCCTCACAAATTTCTTTATTTTCATCATAATGATTTATTATCACTTTATTTGATTTATAATAAGCTTCACCTCTTTTATACGAGGTTTCTCCGCAAACTTCTTTAATTATTGATTTATTTAATGTAAAACTCATTGTTTTGACACTTCCTTAATGTAAAACCATTTTCTCTTACTTACATTTTACATGCTCCACGAGAAAATATAAAATGTTGATTTAACAAAAAAAGATGCTTATTTATAAGCACCTTTTCACTCTATCTCCATCAACCGTTTCGCCTCAAAATATAACACTTGAATAAACTTCTTCGTATTAATACGTATATGCCCAGAAGCTGCCATTTCATCCTTCGTCATTTCTGTCATACGTTTTCTAACTACAGTGAAATCAAAAAATTTCGGAGCATAGCTTTCAAATTTCGGATTTGAAAAGTCCGTTAATCCTAAGGAAGCTAAATGATTTAACGATTGATAAATTGCTCTACGTACCCTTTGTTCAGATGCTTTTTTCTCTTTATCAATATCCGTATCTAAAGCTATAGCTCCTAATTTCTTTATCGTAATATGATGGAAAATATCTTTTAGCGCAGGAAATCCAAATTCAAACGTTTGCTCTTTTTCTTGCCCATATAAATATTCCAGCATACTAAGTAAATCTTTACTTCCATTCTCTCCCGCAACACCAAGTTCTGATAATAAATAGCGTCCTGAATCCGCTATTTTTTTCCCTTCTTGCATTGGCTCATTTCGAACTTGCGGCTGTTCCCACTTGAAAACGTTATTCAATGATTTTTGAATATCATGTATAGAGCGCTCTAAACGAATACGTTCCATTACTTTTCTTACAACAGATACAACCTCAATTTTATTTAATGGTTTTGTAATATAATATTCCACTCCAAGTGTATACGCCTCACCAATAAGCTGTTTCGATTCAACTTGAGAAATCATAATAATTTTCCCTGTAAAAGAGGACGCAATATGGCGAACTGTTTCAATCCCGTCTCGCATCGGCATTAATAAATCAATAAATAAAATATCTACTTTTTTAAAATTTAATTGATCTGCTTCAATAAAAGCTCCGTCTTCCGATTCTCCAATTACTTCCCCAAGATCACCATCTTCAATAATTTGCGAAAGCATAGAGCGGAAAACTTCATCATCATCTACGATATAATAAAACAACTTTATTCCCCTTCCCGCTTTAAACTGCACTCCGGTAAACAAACTACAAACTTACACCCTCTGCCAGCTTTTCGGTCTTCTAATCTTACTTCTCCTCCGAGTTCTGTTACCATTTCGTTTATGTAAGAAAGTCCAATTCCTGTTGATGGTGTTCCCGTTTGATCATACTTCGAAGTAAATCCAGGTTTAAATACTAATTTCTTATATTTTTGTACAATACCAGGGCCATCATCAATTACTTCAAAGAATATATGTTTATCAAGTTTATATAGCTTAATAATAATAGCCCCACTATTTTCAATTGCTTCGACTGCATTGGCAACTAAATTATTAAAAATGGATAAGACCGTATAAACATGATATTCTGCATGCTCACCTTCTATACGTTCAGAAAAACGTATATCTTTTTCTAACATTTCAGCATACTTCTCATTTATTCTCACAATCATTTCCGCAAGCTCATGACCTTCTACATACTCAGCCACATTTTTATCTAATAACAATTTAGATAATCCTGCAAAAATCCTTTGATTATCCTTTTTTATTTCGTGTACTTCCCCCGCTATTTTCAATGCTGTTTTACTGCTCGAATCATCGTTCGCTTGTAAATTACGATATAATTGATACGCTTCTTGTGTAATTAACTCCGCATTTTGTAACGTTTTTTTCAAATGAACAGATTCTACATATAAATTAGAAAGGTGCATCAACATTTTTTCATTTTCTTTCCGCACTTGTGATTCTTTTAATTTCGTTTCATACAAATTCATCATATTTAAAAAACCAAGCGCAAAGAAACTACGAAAAATAGCAATAATGATGAGTTTATTAACTTCAGAAACGGTTATTGTTGTACCGAGCACTAACATATGATAAAACGCAAGTTCTGACATACTTGCGATAATTTCAATTGTAATCCCAAGGCAACCAATAACGATTGGCTTCTGATGAAACTTATTCACCCTACAAAGCGAAAAAAGACTTCCATAAATAAAATAATAAAAGAACACAGGGTAGCGCAAATAAAATGATTCTGTCATATGAAATGAACCTTGCATGATCCAATCAAGACATACGCGGAATAAAACTACAGATATACCGACAAGAATACCTGCAGCAGCTGCTGGTATTTTTCTTAAAAATAATAATAAAAAGAAGAAAAGCGGTGTCCCGAAGCTAACACGAAACGTATCATTAAAAGGATGAAAATTCAGCTCTCCAGCAATCGGAACAACAACCATTAAAATAATTAAAAGAGACATATCTTTCTTCCATAATTGATTCCAATTCAAAGCTGCCACTTCCTATGTATTTTTTCAAAAATGAACAAGGAAAGCCCGCTTATTATTATAAACGGGCTTTTTTTCTATATTCTAACCTTTTCTACCGCTTTTATTTGGCGATACTCCGGTTCCCATATTGCTTCTTTTACTGCAATCTTAATATCGTTATCACTTAAGTTCTCTCTAGCAACACCTTCTGCAACTGCAACTTTCGCTACTTCAATTGCAACCATTTCAGAAATATTACGTAACTCTTCAACTTCTGGCAAAATAGGTGCTCCTGACTGACTTGTATCTACCATACTTGCAACAGCTTCAGCTGCTGCCGCAAACATACCGTCTGTCATTACGCTTGCACGAACAACAATTGTACCAAGGCCTAGTCCTGGGAAGATAAGTGCGTTATTTGACTGTCCAATCACATAAGTTACACCGTTATATGTAACCGGTTCAAACGGACTTCCTGTTGCAACTAACGCTCTTCCTTCTGTCCACTCGATTAAATCTGCTGGTTTCGCTTCAGCAAGTGGCGTTGGATTCGACATCGGTAATATGATTGGTCTTTCTACGTGAGAAGCCATTTCTTTAATAATTTCCTCTTTAAATGCACCCGCAACAGTAGATGTACCAATTAAAATTGTCGGTTTTACATGTTTCACAACTTCAGCAAGTCCGATCACATCATTTTGTTTCCACTCACTTACTTCAGCTTCTTTTCTTGCATATGGAATTTGGAAATCAAGAAGATCTTCCATATTATCTGTAACTAATCCGTTTCGGTCAATACACCAGAAACGATTATGTGATTCTTCTTCTGATAAGCCAACGCGGACCATTGCATCTCTTACTTGATCTGCGATACCGATTCCAGCCGTACCAGCACCAAACACAACGACACGGTGTTCACTTAACGGCACACCAGAAACTTTTACTGCCGATAATACTGCAGCAAGCGAAACTGCACCTGTACCTTGAATATCATCATTAAATGTACAAACGTCATGACGGTATTTATCTAAAATTTTTCGTGCATTTCGAGAACTGAAGTCTTCCCAATGTAAAAGTGCTTTCGGGAATTGTTTATTTACCGCTTGGACAAATGTATCAATAAATTCATCGTAAGCTTCACCTGTTATACGAGGGTGACGATTTCCAATATAAAATGGATTGTTTAATAGTTCCTCACGATTTGTACCTACATCTAAAATTACCGGTAATACACGACTAGGATCGATTCCAACTGCGGCCGTATATACAGCTAATTTCCCGATCGCGATGTTAATTCCACCAACACCCCAGTCACCAATTCCTAATATACCTTCTCCATCTGTTACAACGACTAAATCAATGTTTTCAGCTGTTGCACCGATATTTGCAAATGCTTCTTCAATACCTGAAGGATCATTAACTGATAAATAAACACCGCGTGGTTTACGATATTCATGACTATATCTTTGAATTGCTACACCAACAGTAGGTGTATATACGATTGGTAACATTTCACGTAAATGATTTGTTAAAATACGATAAAATAACACTTCATTTCGATCATGTAACGCTGTTAAGTATACATTCTTTAATAAATCATCCGGTTGAGAACAAAATTGCTCATACGCTCTGCGCGCTTGTTCATCTAGTGTTAAAACTGCAGGCGGTAATAACCCTTTTAAACCTAATTCTTCTCTTTCTTCTTGTGTGAAAGCTACCCCTTTATTTAAAAGTGGTGTTGATAATACTTCTACTCCTCTTAATGTCGTTTCTAATGAACCATTAGAAGCCACTGTAAACTTACTCATAACATCCCTACCTCTATTCATATATAACATTTCTATATTGTAAACAAAAAAGAGGGGATTGTCCCCCTCTTCTTTTAATTTTTCTTTAAAAGAGTTGCTCCTGCAATCCCTGGGTGTGTCATTTCGAATGGATCTAGAATTAACTCTAATTCTTCTTGTGACAATACACCATTTTTCACACAAAGTTCTCGAACGGATTGACCTGTTGCAATTGCTTCTTTCGCAACGCGAGCTGCTGCTTCATAACCGATATGAGGGTTCACGGCTGTAATAATTCCTACACTCTTCTCAACATACTCTTTTAAGCGATCTTCATTCGCTTCAATTCCTTTTAAGCAATTATCTGTGAAGGCACGGAAACCGTTATTCATAATGCTAATAGATTGAAGTAAGTTGAAAACAAGTACTGGTTCCATAACGTTTAATTCTAATTGTCCTGCTTCTGAAGCAAGGCAAATTGTATGGTCGTTACCAATTACTTGGAACGCAATTTGATTAATTACTTCTGGCATAACAGGGTTTACTTTACCTGGCATAATAGATGAACCTGGTTGACGAGCTGGTAGCATAATTTCTGCTAATCCAACACGTGGACCTGATGCCATTAATCGAAGGTCGTTCGCAATTTTAGACATGTTCATCATACATACTTTTAACGCTGCAGATACTTCAGTGTACGCATCAGTATTTTGCGTTGCATCTACTAAATCTTCAGCACCAACAAGTGGTAATTCACTAATTGTAGCTAAATGTTTTACAACTGCTTCAATATACTCCGGATCTGCATTTAAGCCTGTACCAACTGCAGTTGCTCCCATGTTTACTTCATATAAATGTTGACGAGACTGCTGAATTCGTTTCATATCACGCTCAAGTACGCGAGAGTATGCTTTAAATTCTTGTCCAAGACGAATTGGCACAGCATCTTGTAAATGCGTACGACCCATTTTAATAACATGATCGAACTGTTCTGCTTTTAATTCAAATACATCATGCATGTAACCCATCGTTTGTAATAAGCCTTCTAATGCATTTAATGTTGCAATATGAATAGCTGTTGGGAATGCATCGTTTGTTGATTGCGCCATATTTACATGACTGTTTGGACTAATATAATGATAGTCTCCCTTTCCCATTCCTAATAATTCAAGGGCACGATTGGCAATGACTTCATTTGCATTCATATTCATTGAAGTTCCTGCACCGCCTTGGATTGGATCAACGATGAAATGATCATGCCATTTCCCATCAAGGATTTCTTGTGATGCTTCTGCGATAGCACCACCCTTTTTCAATTCCAATCTTCCTACATCTGTATTAGCAAGTGCTGCTGCTTTTTTTACAATTGCTAACGCTTTAATTAAACCTTCATGGACTTTATATCCTGTAATTGGGAAATTCTCTACTGCACGCATTGTTTGTACACCGTAGTACGCATAATTTGGCACTTCTTTTTCACCTAAAAAATCTTTTTCAATTCGTACTCCATTTTTAACTTCAGTTAATGTTGACATGACTTTTCACTCCTTAACGATTTCTTATGCTGCTTTTGTTTGTTTGACTGTTTCTACATATTGTTTTGCTTTCTCATCATCGAATTCGCCTTCCCACTTCGACATAACAATGGCCGCTAATGCATTTCCTAATACATTGACAGCTGAGCGAATCATATCTAAAATACGGTCAATTCCCGCAATTAATGCGATGCCTTCTAGCGGTAAGCCCATTGATCCTAACGTCGCTAATACAACAACGAATGATGCACCCGGAACTCCCGCCATACCTTTGGATGTTAACATGAGAACGAATAATAACGTTATTTGCTCCGTCAGTGACATGTGTACACCGTACATTTGTGCAACAAACAATGCCGCTAACGCTTGATAAATAGCCGATCCAGTCAAGTTAAATGTATAACCTGTCGGAATTACGAAAGAGGCAACTGCCTTTGGACAACCGAACTCTTCCATTTTTCTCATTATATTAGGTAAAACAGCTTCTGAACTTGCTGTCGTAAATGAAAGAATAAGTTCCTCTTTTAAAATTTTCATTAATGTAAAAATGTTTACCCCAACCATTCGTGCATTAATACCTAATACAATCACAACGAATAGTATAACAGTTACGTATACAGCTAGCACTAGTTTTCCTAAAGGAAGTAGTGTTGCTACACCAAATTTTGCAACCGTAACAGCAATTAATGCGAATACACCAAATGGTGCGAATTTCATCACTTGATTTGTAACCCAAAACATCGCTTCGAGTACACCTTCAAAAAAGTTAAAAACAGGCTTTCCCTTTTCACCGATTGCTGCAACTCCTAAACCGAATAGTACTGAGAAGAATATAATCGGTAATAAGTCACCTTGTGTAATAGACTCAAATATATTTTTCGGTACAATATGAACAATCGTTTCGGCAAAGCCTTTCTTCTCTGTTGCGTCTGCTGTTTGTTTATAAGAAGAAATATCACTTTGCTGTAAATTACTCATATCAACGCCAGTACCTGGTTGGAATATATTCGCTGCAAGTAATCCCATTAAAATAGCAATCGTCGTAATAATTTCGAAATAAAGAATTGTTTTCCCGCCTAGTTTCCCAAGCTTTTTCATATCTCCTACACCAGCTACCGCAACAATTAATGCTGAAATAACAATTGGTACTACAATCATCTTAATTAAATGAATAAATATATCCCCAACTGGTGTGATATAAGAAATCGCCGTTTTATTGCCATAAAAGATTGCCCCTACTACAATCCCTAAAACAAGTGCGACAAAAATTTGTGTTGCCAATCCGAATTTTTTCATTTATGTTCATCCCCTTTATGCGAACGCTTTCATTTCGTATTTATAAAAGCTTACTCACACATCATATAGGCGAACCTACAAAATCATACAAAAACCTACAAGTTCGTCACAAAAAATTCAAATATTTTTCTTCAATTTTTCATTGACACCATTCCTTTAAAAAGCGATAAAATATACTTGATAAGTAATTAGATTATTTTGTATAATCAAAAAGATATACACTTACAATAAATCGAAATGAAAAGGAGTGGATGTTATGAAAAATTATGTACAGAAATTCAGCCTATCTTCTTCTTTTCTTTTTTCATTTTCTCACAGCAAGGAACAAGGGCATTCGCCTTTGTTCCTTTTTTATTGCCATTTATATAGGGGGAATTGTTATGAAACCATATAAACGCGTCTTAATTAAACTAAGCGGTGGTGCACTTGCCGATCAAACTGGAAATAGCTTTAACTCCAAACGATTAGAACATATCGCAAACGAAATAATATCCATTATTGACCTAGGTATCGAAGTATCCATTGTCATCGGCGGCGGTAACATTTTCAGAGGTCATCTAGCTGAAGAATGGGGAATTGATCGTGTAGAAGCTGATAATATCGGTACATTAGGTACGATTATTAACAGCTTAATGCTTCGCGGCGTTTTAACAAGTAAAACAGATAGAGAAGTACGCGTTATGACTTCCATCCCTTTTAATGCAGTAGCTGAACCATATATTCGCCTACGTGCAGTACATCATTTAGATAACGGTTATGTTGTCATATTCGGTGGTGGTAACGGGCAACCATTCGTTACCACAGATTACCCAAGTGTACAAAGAGCCATTGAAATGAATAGCGACGCCATTTTAGTCGCAAAACAAGGAGTAGACGGTGTCTTTACAAGTGATCCAAAACATAATAAATCAGCGAAAATGTATCGAAAACTGAACTATAACGATGTTGTTAGGCAAAACATACAAGTAATGGATCAAGCAGCTTTATTGCTTGCTCGAGATTATAATTTACCGGCACACGTCTTTAACTTTGATGAGCCTGGCGTTATGAAAAGAATTTGTTTAGGTGAACATGTTGGGACGTTGATTAATGATGATGTTTCGATGCTTGTGCATGAAAAATAGTATTTTCCATTAACAAAGGGTGCCTTTTATAGACACCCTTTGTTAATCATCACAAATAAAAATCAACCCATCCAACTACTTTCTCCTTACAACGCTCCCAGAAAGATAAGTTGTCAAAAAATGTTTCTGTCATCTCTTTCGAATCACCAATGTCTTGCGTTAACGCCTCATTCACTTGTGCTATGATAGGTCCACCGTGAATATATAAATTCATCTCATCATTTATATAGAAGCTACGTGCAGTTATGTTCGTTGTACCGATAACAGTTAATTCATTATCAATAAGCATTAACTTTCCATGAAACATCCCTTTTTTATAACCATACACAGTAATCCCGTTTTTAACAGCTTGACGGATGTAAGGATATGCCGCCTCTTTAATAAGAGGTATATCCGGTTTATATGACCAAAGTATTTTCACTATAACACCACGCTTTTGCGCTCCAATTAAAGCATTCATTAATTCTTTATTTTTCGCTATAAAATATGGTGTTGTAATGACAATTGAATGCTTCGCTTCTTTTATTAATTCGATATATTTTTCAGCGACGTGATGTCCATTGTAGCTAGCCATCGTATGTAATGTATTCCCTTTACTAGCTTTGTTCGTACTTCTTTTTATATTTTTTTTCGTATCTCGTTTCCAATCTAAAGCGAATTGCTCTTCTAAATCTTTTGCTCCTTCTCCTCTTATCCGTACATGATAATCACGCCAATATCCAAAACGCTTATCTTTCCCTAAATATTCATCTCCCATATTAAATCCACCCGTATAACCAATTTCTCCATCAATCGTCGTAATACGGCGATGATTCCGATGATGTATAGAATAAAATCCGAATGGCAACTCAGGTTTTCTACTATATGTAAAGTGAACACCGTTCTCTTTTAATTCATTTTTCACCTTTCTGTCAAAAGATAGATCATTAATTAAGTCGACCGACAAATATACGGTCACCCCTTCTCTCGCCTTCTGCATTAATAAATTTAAAAAAGTGTAACTACTTTTATCATCTGACAAAATGTAAAAATAAGTGTAAATGGAGCTTTTCGCTTTTTTAATATCTTCAAATAACTGCTCATATAATGATTTCCCTTCTACATATAATTGAAAGTCACTATAATGAGGAGCATACTCTGTCGGCATATTTTTCCCAGCTTCCATTTTCCGTCCGAGCGTAACGTCAATATGCATCCCAATTAAAACAAAAACGAATATACCAATAATAATAGAAGCAACTCGCAATATCTTTTTTATCATTTTAATTTCCTTCCGCTCAAATTACTTTCTAACCCGTAGTGTTTCATTAAAATAAATTTTCATTCAAAATGTATTTCCCACTTTTTTTGGATGTTACAAAGTTAAAGGAGAGCAGAATATGAAAATAAGAAAAACTCCTATTATTTTTATTCCAGGTCTTTTCGGTTCAATGAGTAATATTATTACCCCTGGTACTGGTAATTGGAGCTTTGGACTTTCTGCGTTTGTTTATGAACCATTCATCATGATGTTAGAAAGTATCGGCTTTGAACGAAATAAAAACTTGTTTATCTGTTTTTATGACTGGCGTCAGCGTATTGCTGTTTCTACTCAAAAATATTTATTAAAAACGATTGCTTACGTTAAAGAATTTACAGGGTGCGATAAACTAAATTTAGTTTGTCATAGTATGGGTGGACTTCTTGCACGTTCTTACGTTCAAAGTGAAGAATATGAAAATGATGTGGAGCAACTTATTATACTCTGTACACCAAACGCTGGATCTCCTTCCAATTATAGTTATTGGACTGGGGGTAGTCTCCCTGTTCATGCCTCTTCTAAAATAAATATTGTTCATTTTTATATGGAACAATATATTCATTACTTAAGCACCTTTCATAATATGGATAAAGTTAAAGCGATACACCTTTACTTTCCAGGTTTACAAGATGTTATTCCTTGTAAAGATTACGGAAAGTATTTATTTATAAAATCCGGCTCTTCTATTACATTTCTTCCTTATAGTAATATGCAAACGAAAAACCCTTTCCTCGATACATTAAATGAAAATAGATTTATTATACAGAAAAGAAATATTGAAACTACACTCATTGCAGGAGATGGAGTGGAAACAATTCAATATTTACAAGTCGTTCCCTCACATTCCAAGCTGAAATGGGCAGACGGAAAAGTTGTCGGTGATATACTTACAAAACACGGTGACGGTAACGCTGTATTGCATAGCGTTTTTCTTTTAGATGGCAATACATATATTGTGCATGCTTCACATAATGAAGTTCTCTACAAAAGCATTCCTATATTACAAAAGATACTCTAAATTACGAAAAAAAGGCGTGGCATTACGCCACACCTTTTCATTAAACAAAGTTCCTTGCATCATTATTTCTTCCAAACTTATAAATCGCAATTAAGAAGAACGCTATCGCAAAGGCGAATAAGATTAAAATATTTAAATACAAATCTGAAAACGGAATGCCTTGCTGTAATTTCGAAATCGTGTCCATTAGCCAGCGTTGCGGTAAAAAATTAGCTATTTTTTGTACCGTTTTCGGCATAATATCATATGGGAAATAGCATCCCGCTAATAAACATGTCGGTACAATAACGACATTTTGCATCGCATTTGAAGCAGTTGAACTTTTTGAAAAAGACACAATGACTAATGATAAACCAATTGCGATTAAAGCAAATATCATGAGTACACCAATCATCACTGTGAAAGGCATATTTATATTTGTATGGAAAACATACTTCATAAATAATACGGCAATTACAATCTGCACTGTTAGTATAATCATATTCACCGCGACATTAGATAATATAAATTTCTTTCCATCTATCGGTGTCGATAATAATCTAAAATACGTTCTGTTCTCTTTTTCTTTTAAAATAATTCCAGATAAATTCGCTGCCGAAAATAGCATAAACATGATAAGATAACCAATCGTTTGATTTGTCATATCCTTATTTTTCGAAGTATCTTCAAGTGTCTCTGCTTTTACTTTAAATGAACTTTTTTGATAACCAGCGTACATACTATCAAACGTACTTTGATCCGCCCCTGCCACTTTACTAATCGCAGCTATATTATTAACATAGTTATATAAATATGATTTTATAAATACTGTTACTTGATCACCTTTAATCGATGAAACTTCAATATGACTCGGTTTCCCTGCTCGAACACTTTCGGAAAAACCAGACTGTAATGTAATAACACCATCAAGTTTTTTTGAAATGAGTTTATCTTCCACTTCGGATTCCTTAATTTTACTAACATTTACATGATTGAGTCCTTCTAAAAATTTCACTGTATCATTTGCGATAGGCTGATTTTCTTTATTTATAACCCCAATATTTAACGTTCCTTGCCCTACATTACCATATATTGAAAAAGAAATTAGTGTTCCTATTATCGGCAAACTTACAATAAGTAATAATCCTTTTTTATTTTTAAAAAGCGCAGCTAATGTTTTTCGTATGAGCCATAAAATATCTTTCATATTACAGCCCCTCCCGTCTACGTAATGCGATAATCGCAATTAATAAAAAGATTGCTGAAATTCCAAGATTTAAAGAAATAACCGGCAGTGCTGCTCCTATGTCATTTGCATAAATAATTTTCATAATAGCTGTGTTGGCCCACGTTAATGGTGATAAATTCGTAACGACATTTTCTTCCACTACGAAATACGCACCACCAAAAATAGAAGCTAATTGCACAACAACCATAATAATTGCTCTAGATGCCTCACCTGTTTTTGTAATAAATCCGATTCCTAAACCGAAACTAATTGCTAGAAAGACTTCTGTTAGTAAAATAATAAATATGATTCCAAGATGGTCGCCCCAATTCGCTTGAAAAACAAATTTACTAAATATAACGACGAGTAATAGACAAAGTGCATTTGCTACAAGACTACCGAGCACTTTCCCAATGAAAATTTCAGCCTTACTTATAGGTGCTGCAATTAAACGATCTCCTGTTTTACGTACTCGTTCTCCTCGAATTAAAAAACTCGCCCCCATTGCCGCATACAATGCAATCATTGTCGTCATTACAACCGCATAGTAATCCATAGAACCTGGTTTTTTAGCAGCTTGTAAAGATGTTTCTTTAATATAATCATTATGATTTCCATTTGAAATAACTGTGCTAACCTTACTTGGATCTACTTTTGCAACTTCTGCCGCTACATTGTACTTATCAACAAATGTCGTAAGCATTCCTTCAACAATACTTCCCTCAATACTACTCCTGTCGCTTCCGTAAAATTCCGCACCATCTTTACTCAATTCTACATATGCAGCATATTTATTTTGCTTCACTTCTTCTTTCCCATCTATACCTTCGGAAGCTTTTTTAAAATGGATACCCGATTTATCGACCTCTTTCGTAAATGCTTCAAATGATTGAGAAAAAGTGCTTCCCGCTTCATCTTTGTATAGCACTTGTATGTCTTTAATCGAATGACTATCGCTATTAAATGCGTTACTTAACGCTGTTCCTAATACAAGCATAAGCACAATCGGAAATGCTAACATAAAAACTAAAGTTCTTACGTCCCTGAAATCTCTTTTAATGTGCATAACTGCAATATTGAAGATGTTCAATCGATGAACCTCCCTTTTCCTATTCTTACAATCACTTTATTTATCCCGTAAGTTTCTTCCGGTCAATGTAAGGAATACTGTTTCTAAATTCGGAGCCTGCTCTTCTAATGAACGAATTTCAATATCATGATTAATAAAGTGTTGAATAATTTTATTTAAATTATTTAATCCTGCATCAGAATTTACTTTGATTACGTTCTCTTCAATTTGAACAGCTTTCACACCGTTTATCTCTTTTAATTTTTCAACGTCTAGATTTTCTACTGACTTCACTTCAATCCAAATGTCTTTCGTATCGGTAATAATCGCTTTTAACTGTTCTTTCGTTCCTTCCGCAATTACTTTACCGTGATCTACAATTGCTATTTTCGTACAAATCTCTTCTACTTCTTCCATGTAGTGACTTGTATAAATAATCGTACTTCCCATTTCATTTAATTTTCGGACAGACTGAAGAATGTAGTTTCTTGACTGCGGATCAATTCCAACTGTCGGTTCATCCATAATAATTAACTTCGGTCTATGAGCGATTGCACAAGCGATATTCAGCCTTCTTTTCATCCCGCCAGAAAAGTTTTTCGGATAGCTTTTATGTTTATCACTAAGCCCCACAAATTGAAGCGCTTCCTCTACTCTCGCTTTTAGTTCAGCTCCTCTTAGTCCGTACAATCCGGCAAAGAATTTCACATTTTCATAGGCGGTTAGCTCTTCATATATTGCTATATCTTGTGGAACGATACCGATGTTCATTTTCGCAAATCGATTATTTTTCTTTATATTTTTTCCTAGTATGCTAATTTCACCTTCATTACTTCTTAACAAGCCAGCAATCATATTTATCGTTGTACTCTTACCAGCACCATTCGACCCTAAAAATCCAAATATTTCTCCTTCTTTAATAGATAAAGACATATTATCTACCGCGATGAAATCACCAAATTTTTTCGTTAAATTTTTAATTTCCAATGTGTTCATCATTTCACCCCTATTTCGGTTTCTCTGCTTTTAGTATAAACAAAAAGAATGAACCTGCTCAGTGCAGAAGTTCATTCTTTTCACATGAGATTATTCACTTTTTTCATATGAGATGATTCATCCTCGTCCTATTCCCTTATATCGGCAACAACATTGTTACTGAAAAACCACTTGTCCCATCCACAATAATTTTCCCGTTTACAGACGCTGTTCGCTCCTCCATCCCCATAATACCAAGGCCTTTTTTAACAAGAGTTGCCCCCTTACCATTATCCTTCACTTGTACTTTAACCACCTTGTTAAGTACATGAATATCTATTGAAATGACTGTCGCGTCGGCATATTTCATCGTATTTGTTAATGCCTCCGTAACATTTTCACCGATAATCTTCCATTGAATTGGAGAAATCATATCTAAGTTTCCTTTATATACGAAAGGAATGTTTACATCATGCTTACCGGCAAATTCCTCTATGAATAATTTCATACGATGAATTCCAATTTGTTCAGTTGGCGGCTTCATATTTTTCAATGTAATCCGAATGCTTTCAATGCCGTCTTTCGAAATATGAATTGCATTTTGTAATAACTCAGCAGATTTCACTTTATCTATTTCCATTAATCTCTTCGCTGCTTCCATTTGAATGAGTGCACCCGTCATCGAGTGACCAATTTTATCATGAATTTCTTGAGATAATCGATTTCTCTCCTCTAACTTAAATGTGTATTCTGATTGCCTTATGTAATCTTTATTTTCATTTAAGTTTTTCGTAAGTCTTTGTATGTCTTTTCTCATTTTATCATTTTGCATTTCGAGTTTTAATAATCGTGCTATATAGCGGTGGGCTATCGTTAAGGAAAAAAAACAAAATACACTAATAAGTCCATACGTCATTTGAATACCTTCACCTATAAAAATAATAGGAAGGATCATAATGAAAAAGATTAACCATTTCTTTTCTATACAATAATTTGCAATTTCATATAAGTTCAAAGGTAAAAACAAAATAAAAAACGGATGAACCCTCCACGTAAATAACATAACTACGCCAACTGATACGCAAATTAAAATCTTATTGTACGTATCTTTTTTCAATATGGAAATCATCACATTTATAGAAAGATATATAAGCAAAGTAAGTATAATCCACGGTAGGTTCGTAACATTTAAATGAATGTAGCTAAACACTATATATATAAAGACAATAAGTTTACTTACAGTTAACCAAAATTCCATATCATTAATCTACTTTCCCTGTTAAGTAATAAATCGCAATTTGTGTGCGATGTTCAAGTCCAGTTTTCCCTAAAACTGATGTAATATAATTTGCAATTGTTCCCTCAGATATAAAAAGTTGCTTCGAAATCTCTTTATTAGAGAAGCCTTTTGCAATTAATGCGATAATACTAAGCTCCCTTTCTGTAAAAAGGCTCTTATCTATTTTAGATTCCGCTTCTTTATTTTCTAGTAAATTACTCTTAATTTTATCAAGAACAACATCTTGCATAACAGTTTGTCCGTTATATACTCCTTTTATCGCATCACGAATACGCTCCGGATCGTTATTTTTTAATAAATAACCTTTCGCTCCGTTTTTCACTGCATCCAAAATATATTCATCATCATCAAACGTCGTTAAAATAAGCGGTTTCGTTTTTGTCTCTTCACAGATTAACTTCGTCGCCTCTACCCCGTTCATATTTGGCATACGAACATCTAAAAGTGCAATATCCACTTCATGTTTTTTACAATACGCTACAGCTTCTTTTCCATCATTTACAGTTTCTAATACTTCGAATTCTTCGTATGTATTTAAAATAATTTTCATGCCTTCTCTAATAAAAGAATTATCATCTGCTATTAATATTTTAATTTTCATGTTTGTTAGTATGGACCTTCCCCTACTAACATTCACATCCTTTCTCCGTGTAACATTTCCCACTTGCTCATTATATACTTCGCCTTACCATTTTTTCACACCTTTTTCATATAGCCCTCCTGCTAAAAATATATTATTCTTTTTTTACAACATGTGTAGGGTGACTTATCGTTTCTGACGTCTATATAATAGAATGCGTCAAAAAGGAGGGAGAGACCGATTGAGGAAAAACAATTAATTGAAAAAGCACAGCAAGGAAGCGAACATGCTTTTCGTATCCTTGTACAAACATATCGTCGTTATATTTTTCAAGTTATCTTTTCTATTTTAAGACATGAAGAAGATGCTAAAGATGTTACACAAGAAGTATTCGTAAAAATTCACACCTCTCTCCCTAATTATCAATTTCGCGGATTAAAAACGTGGATGGCACGTATTGCTACCAATCACGCTATTGATTATAAGAGGAAGAAAGCTAGAGAAAACGAAGAACTCTCCTTATGTAAAGAAACTGAGGAAAGTATAAAATCCTCTCATAACATTGAAGCTTTACTATTGACGAAAGAGCAAAAATTACTCATTGCTCAAAAACTAAGAGAACTGCCGGAAAATTACCGTGATGTTGTTCTCGCACATTATTTAGAAGAAAAGAGCTATCAAGAAATTGCTTTCCAGGAAAACATCGAAGTGAAAACGGTCGAAATGAAACTGTATCGGGCAAGAAAATGGATTAAAAAACATTGGAAGGAGGAAGAGTTTCTATGATGCATTATTCAAAAGAAGATTGGCACAAGTATACATTAGATGTTATAGCAAGCAATGAACGTGAATCTATGGAAGAACACCTTTATGAATGTGATCATTGTTTAGCACTTTATATGGAAAGTATTGATGAACAACATGAAAACCTTCCAATGATAAATGATGATTCATTTACGGACGAAGTTATATCGCAAATTAATTTTGAAACGTTACAGCCTAATGAAAATATGAAATCAAACCAGCTAAAGCGTACGATTATTCACTACATAATTGCGACGGCGGCTACAATTATTTTTATGGTAAGTGGTTTATTCCATTATATTTTTACAGCGACATCAAATTTCGAGAAATCTTCGAAACACAATGAGACTTCTATCTCACAACAAATTGTAAACAAAGCAGTGGACACATCAAAAAAGGACGGAGGTTTAAAGCATGAATAAAAACCCCTTTTTAGCACTTGTATTAGGGCTAATCCCCGGGCTTGGACATTTATATTTAAAGAAATTTGGACGTTTTATTCTATATAGCGGAGGAGCTTTATTTCTATTTATCGCTACAGCAGGTATTACAGTTCTCTACGGAGATCATAGAATTATTTTTCTCCTTCTATTTTTATTTACAGCTTTATGGACAATCAATTTAATTGACTTAGTCATTACTCTTATAAATCAATCACGAAAGCAAGATGCAGAACAAAATCCAGAAACCACTAAAGAAAGCGAACGATTTTACATCATTCTTTTATCAATTATTCCTGGACTTGGACATTTTCAATTAGGACTTATGCAGCGTGGTCTTACATTTTTAGTTGCATGCACAGGCTTAGGTAGCATGATTGTATTTGTTACATTACTAACTCATCAAGGAAGTTTCCTTATCTTTCTTATTACGCTACCTGTTTTATGGATTTATAATTTCTTCGATGTCGTTCAGCAACTACAGAAAAAAGAACGTGGCGAGCAACTAGATGATCGCACTATTTTCGAAGATTTTGAAGAACATCGAGAACAAGGAAAGAAAAGTAAAACATTTGCTTCTATTTTAGCGATGTTCCCTGGAGCAGGACATATGTATTTAGGTTTACAGCGCCGTGGTCTTCAGCTTATGGCAGCCTTTTTACTATCTATTTATTTACTCGATTTATTACGACTCTCTGCCTTCTTATTTTTAGTACCAATCATTTGGTTTTATAGCTTTTTTGATGCGTTACAACAAACTGCAAAATACGGAAAAGAACGCGTACATGACGAACCTATCATTGATTATTTTATAAATCATCAAAGATGGATCGGTATCGGATTAATTACATTCGGTGGTTATTATTTATTAGATCAAACAGTCCTTCCTATTTTGAATGATTACTTTGCAACTATATTTAATATTCATCTTAGCGAACTATATTATCGCTATTTCCAAACATCTATCGTGGCACTACTCTTAATTGGTGGCGGCTTTAAATTATTACTTGGAAATAAAGAAAACAAAGGTGGTACAAAAGAATGAGAACATGGCGCGTTGGAACATTCTCAATGGGAATTTCTATTATTTTATTAGGTTGTTTCTTACTATTTTCAGTCGTAAAAGGCGTTCAAGCATTAGATACATTAACAGCATGGTGGCCTGTTTTACTTATCATACTTGGCGCTGAAATTTTACTATACCTTCTATTTTCTAAGAAGGAACATTCATTTATTAAATATGATATTTTTAGTATTTTCTTTATCGGCGTTTTAGGAAGTGTTGGAATTGCTTTTTACTGCTTACTATCAACTGGACTACTAGAAGAAGTTCGTCATTCTATTAACACAACTAGGCAAACGAGTAATATTCCAGACGGACAACTTGATATACCTGAATCTATCAAAAAAATCGTAGTGGATGCGGGGCATCACCCTCTAACAATAGAAGGAAACAACACAAATCAGGTTCATCTTCTTGGGACATATGAAATGACGACGAAAGCAAATGAAAAACTCAATTTGAAACGAGAGGATTTCCTTTCAGTTCAAACAGCTGGAGAAACGATGTATATAACTTTAAAATCATTACCGGTTCAGCATACGTTATTTAACTCAGCACCACAGGTGAAACAAACACTCGTTCTTCCGCAAAATAAAAATGTAGAGATCCGTGCTTCAAATAACGAACTATCTCTTTATCCAGGTCAATTACAAAACAATTGGTTTGTACAAGAAAATTCAAATGTATCTGTTCATTTAGCAAAAGAAAGTGATGTATCATTAATCGCCATAACAAACAAAAAAGAAGCTCACGGAAACACACCTTGGGAACAAGTAGAAGATTTAACGAAAAAGAAAATAATTCTTCAGAAGAAAATCCACAATTAAACGAACAAGAACATTGGTATAAAAACTCGATAAAAACAGGAAATGGGACGTACAAATTAAATATTGAGAAAGCTTATAATATAAATATGAGTGTTATCGAAAAATAAGAAACCTTCCACAATTGTGGAAGGTTTTTCTCATATAATCGCTTTTATTCCTTCTAAAACTAATCCAATCATAAAACCACAAACAGCCCCATTCACACGAATCCACTGCAAATCTTTACCGACATTATTTTCAATCATTTCGATTAATGTTTTATCATCTAACTTATCAAGGTTTTCTTGCACAAGCTTTCCAATTTTCGAATGATTTTTTTCAACAATATTAACCACTTGTTTTTGTAACCAATCTTCTATTTTTTGAACGGTCAGTTCGTCTTCTTTTATTTTATTCATTTGTGTTTGTAAGAATGGAACAACATATTTATCGGCAAATTCTTCATTTTTCACAAAGGTAACTGCCCTACTCTGTACTTGCTCTAGCATCTCTTTTATTTTGTCAGTAGCATCCCAATTTGCAATCCATTTTTCTTTCCAATTCTCTAATTCCTGCAGTAAAGATTCATTTTCTTTTACATTTATAATTTCTTGACGAATTTTCGCTAATATAAGTTGTCTTGTGCTATTATCCGCATCTTGTAAGCTGTTAATATTGCTAATAATAAACTTCTGCAAAATACCGCCAATTTTATCTTCATCTACAATATTCATAAACGATTTCAAAGTAAACTGTAAGAATCCATCTACTTTTATGTTTTCCATCGCCTTCATGCCTAAGCTTCCGAGCTGGTAACGCGCTTCATCTTGCGCTGTCCAATCTTTCACTTTTACTAATATGTAATCAAGTGTCTTTTCATCATATTCTTGCACAACTAATTGATCCACGAGAACTTGTAATATGTTACTTGTGTTAATTGTATGCAAATATGTTTTTAATTCTTTTTCAATAATAACTGCTAATTTTTCCGTATCTATTTGAAGAATCGCTTTCTCAGCAATTGTTACAATCCCTTTTTTCACAGCATCAGACTGCATTTCTTTCTCAGCAATTTGCAGTACCATTTGTGCTAGCTGCATTTCTTTTACTTTACTTGTAATACTTTCTTTCGTCAGCCATTCATTTTCTAACGTAGAAACGAGTCCCTTTGTTACCCGCTTCCGATTTTTAGGTAATAATGCTGTATGTGGAATTGGAATTCCCAACGGATGACGGAATAAAGCTGTAACCGCGAACCAATCCGCAAGTCCACCAACTAACCCTGCTTCAAATCCACCTTGAATAATCTCCCCTGCTACCGTTCCTTGAAAAGGGATAGAAGCCGCAAAACCTACGCCCATAACCCCAAGCGAAATACCCGCTATATATTTTGTCTGTAATGACATCGTATACACACATCCTCTTATTATGTAAAATAAAGCTCTTTTGTTATATTTATTCGATATTAGTTATCCTTTATATCTATACTATAAAGAACTAATGTGAAAATAACAAAGATTTTTATGTACATGAAAAAATGAGGCTTTAGATTGCCTCATTTTTCGTTACTCTGCTATTGTTAATTCCAAACCTTTCTTATAATACCCATTCATCACATCTTGCGGAACCATACTCCCAACGTCATATATCTTACCATTAGATTTGGATTTTTAACGGACCTTCGAATGAGTTGGATGTTTGTTTCTAAACCTTCAATAAAGCCATCATGTGAACCCCTTAATACTTTTTCACTTAAAGGCTCTTGAATCGCCCTCTTTTCAACAGATGAAGTATGGAAAACAGCTGCGTAGTTCTTATCTTCAGAAACGAAAATAGAATATCCATCTAAAAGTAAGCTAGTGACATCATATAAGTTATCGATTTTCTTGTCACATATGATTTCATCATTACTGCTATTAATACGAGTTAAAAATTTATCGGAGATTTTTTCTAAATCGACCAGGGATTCAATAAAAAGCAGACAACCACGTTCAGGTAAATCATGAATAATGAGATCTTCTGTATGAACAAGTGAACTTTTGATAAAAAGTATGTTGTCATCTACTTTAGCAGAGAAAGATTTTATTTCTTCGTTTTGGAAGTTTTCACATTCATTCACACTTTTCACTTTTTTCATCCATTTTCTAAACATGAAAAAACATCCTTTATCCATTTTTTAACAATTTATAGTAGTATTTTCAGTACAAATAAGGATTATTCCATTTAATAACATGGATGCGTTTACCTTATTTTTACTTTCCGAAAAATGTAAAAAGAAGTTAGTATTTAAACCAACTTCTTCTTTTACAATAACCGATAGTCCATCAATTAATTTACATAAATCTGTTGTCCCTTGTGCAAGATATGCTTTTTCAATTGTGATTTCTGATATCGTTGTCAATTCTCCAAAATAATTTCATTTTTATTTACTCCAAGTTGCGTTAAAACGATACCCTAATCCGCGTAATGTTTCAATTGCATTTTCAATACCAAGTTCATGGAATTTCTTACGAAGGCGTGTAATGTTTACATTAAGGGTATTTTCATCAACGAATCTTTCATCATCCCAAAGTGCAGCTAATAAATCATCACGGTTTGCTGTACGTGGGTGTTTTGATAATAGCATTTCCGCTAAGATTGCTTCTTTCTTTGTAAGAAGGACTTGTTCATTTCCGAAGTGAATCTCTGGTCGTTCTGGGTATAGTTTTAAACCTTCTACTTCTACAATACGCTCCGATATGTTTGGTGCATAATCTCCATACATTCGGCGTAATTGACCTTTAAGCTTTGCCATAACAACATCGTAGTAGAATGGCTTTGTAATATAATCATCCGCACCGCTTTCAATTGCCATAATTTGTTCCATCTCACCAGCACGTGCAGAAATGAAAATAATCGGGCAATTAGATTCATGACGAATTTGACGACACCAGTAGAAACCATCGAACTTCGGCAAGTTTACATCTAGAAGCACTAGGTGAGGTTTCAAGCTATTAAAAGCAGCCATAATATCATCAAAGTTATCAGCAACAACAGCTTTATAACCGTATTTTTGAATGTGAGACTGCAGTAAAGATGAGATATTTGGATCGTCTTCAACGATTAAAATTTTATACATAATTATTCCTCCTAAAAACAATTGTAGCTATAATGTACTATTAACCTGTTTATACTTTTTTCAAACTTTGCAACAGAACCGAATAATCTAAGTTTCTATCATTATCTTCTTTATTTGTTTGAAACGCTTCCAAACATCGATTTAAACAATAAAGTGGAAACGGATAAAGTCTTGCCGTGGTCAACGGATGTACCTTTTAGATGCAGAGTTCCGAAAAAAAGTGAAATAAACAAAAAATAACTCCAAAATCAACTTTTATTGTATGTTTTGGAGTTACTTTACGTTTAATTTTCTAATTCTTAGTCCTCTTTCGAAAGAACAATTCCTTTATACAATTGAACTGTAATGAAGTAGTAAATTGCGTAAATGACTACGAAAATTACAATTGGAATCCAAACACGGAAGTACGGATTAAGTACAAAACCTTTAAACATGTTCATACCTACTAATACGTGAACGATACCCACAATTGCTGGGAATAAGAACACTAAAAATAATTCTTTATAAATTGATTTTGTTAATAATTCACGGCGCACACCAATTTTACGAAGCATTTGATAACGCGTAATATCGCTTGATGCACCAGATAGAATTTTAAACATTAAACAGCTTGCCATCATTGCTAAGAAAGCAATCCCTAAGAAGAAGCCCATAAATACTGTCCCACTCGAAAAACCGTAAATGTCATTATACATCGCGTATTTACTTATTTGAGAACTGTGTACATGTTCATCTTTATATTTAATTAACTGCAACTCGTCAATTTGTTTCCATTCTTTTTTGTATGTTAAGAAATCATCTGTTTTTCCAATGAATACTGTACCATCTGTACCTTTCAAGCCATCATACATTTTTTGATCGACAATTTTAATTGTTCGATTAGGATGAACATAAGGTGGTTCCAGCGTTTTGAAAGCATACTTCCATTCTGGCGAATTTCCGGAAAAATCTCCTAGTGGTAGTTCTTCAGAAGCTCTTTTTTTCACCTTAGCAGGATCTTTCGTTCCTGCTTTAATTTTTTCCATATCTTGTACGAAAGGACGATTTTTCTCTAAATCTTCTTTTACATAATAAACGTATTTATCATCTGTCTTATAGCGGTATTCGCTTTTCTCTTTAAATGTAATACCATCTAAGATTTTCTTTTCTTCTGCTGTTGGGTTATGAACCACTGAATCATATATTGCAAAACCATCAACAGTTTGCATAACATTATTTTTAAAAGCCATACCAACTGAAATTGATCCCGCTCCAAGCGCAACTAACATTGCTACTGTCGCTAGTACTTTTGTTAAGCTATTAATGCGGAAATTTAACTGCGCAAATGTAAAAACATTCAGTCCTTTTTCAGTACGTTTTTTATTACTTTTCAGCTTTTTAATAATAAGGGGTAGGAACGTTCCAAATAACATATAAGTTCCAAACGTTACAGTAAATAACGCAATAAAAATCCCTTTTTCCTCTAACTTACCTATATTAATCATAGAAGCATAGCCAATTGCTAATAAAATAATCCCCAATACTGCAAAGATAACAGTCTTCGCACCTTTTACAGAAACACGATCTGTTTGTGCATTTGCATGTACAAGTTGCAGAACTGTAATACGTGATAATTTGATACTATTCATAATTGCAGATAACACAAATAGTGCAAAGAAGAAGATGCAAGTAGTATTCATTGACGGAACATAAAACGCTTCATAACCGCCTCCAGTAAACTCAAGCTGCTTCATAAGTAATTGACCAATTCCTTGCGAAAGTCCTACACCAACTACGATTCCAATTACAAGAGATGCTACTCCAATAATGATTGTTTCCATGAACATAAGCAACGTAATCTTCTGTTTTTTTGCTCCTAACATCATATACATACCAAATTCTTTTTGACGAAGTGATAGCAAGAAAGAATTCGCATACAAAACGTAGAAAAATGTGATGATCGCTAGTAGTACTGTACCAGCATGGAAGACGAATACAATATGACCAATAGTAGAATTGGATTTAAGAAACGCTTCATTAAGTCCCAGCGTTTGAAACATGTAAAAAATTGAAATTGATATGACAAGACCAACAAGTAAGACGATATAGTCCTTCAGCTTACTTTTTAGTCCTGACATAGAAAGCTTAACTAACATGCTTGAACCTCCTTTCTTATGCTTTTTGTGTACCTAAGTCTGCAAGTACATCTAAAATCTCTTTATAGAACGCTTCACGCGTACCAGTGCGGTGAATTTCTTTATATAACTCTCCGTCTTGAATGAATAAAATGCGCTGACAGTAACTTGCACTATATGGATCGTGAGTAACCATCATGATTGATACACCTTGTTCTTCATTTAAGTTTGTCATCGCATCAAGTAAACTCGTTGCATTTTTAGAATCAAGTGATCCTGTCGGCTCGTCTCCTAAAATAATTGCTGGTTCATGCACAAGTGCACGCGCTGCTGCTGAACGCTGTTTTTGTCCACCAGATACTTCAGACGGATACTTTTGAAGTATTTCTGTAATTCCTAGCATACCCGCTACTCTCTCGACTTTTGGTCCAATATTACGTGATGGAACACCTTGAAGAGATAGTGGAAGTGCGATATTTTCATAAATAGATAGATTTTCTAGTAAGTTAAAGTCTTGGAAGATAAATCCTAATTTTTGTGAACGAAAATCAGAAAGCTCACCTTGTTTCATCTTTGTAATATCCGTACCGGCAATTTCAACAACACCGCCCGTTGCTTTATCTAATGTTGAAATGACATTTAGTAACGTTGTTTTCCCTGAACCAGATGGTCCCATAATTCCAACGAATTCTCCCTCTTCAATCGAGAATGACACTCCTTTTAACGCATGTGATTGGTTCTCACCTTTTTTGCCGTACACTTTTTGAACGTTTTTTACATCTACAACTGGTTTACTCATCGTTGTCCTCCTAAGCTTGTTTTTACTTTTCTTATTCTGCGCCTTTTCGGCATAATCTGCCACGGATTAACATAACATTAACCTTACATTTTTGTTATGTTAACGCATCTCGAAAGACGATAGGAAAGACGTGTAACTTTTCCAACATTCACTTGGATCTGCATCTAATAATGGTGTAGATGCACCTCTTACCGTTACACTGACTGGTATTTTCAGAAGAAGATTTTAAAAATAGAAAAGGACTTGACCTTTAAGGCCAAATCCTTTTTATCTCTATTATTTCGCAGCTAGTTTTTCTTTCACTTTCGCAGGTAGTTCTGTTTCCTTTACTTCTTCGTAATTCTTAACGAAGTGATTTCCTTCAGAATCTGTTGATTTTAATACATTTACACGAAGAAATATGGGAGTTTCAGACTTCTTATCAAATAAAGAAAAAGTAACCTTTTCTTTTTCGCCATCTTTATTATATGCATTTAATTTATACTCATTTGTTGTTGGCTGCTGTTGTTTATCTTCATTACCTTGAACCTGCACATAATATTCTTTTGCTGTCGCCTTTTCATATAAACCGACTAGTTCCTCTTTTTGCCATACTGCAAAAAAAATTAAAAATAATACAAAAATCCCTAAATATTTTTTCATAGTAACATTCCTTCGCTTTCACTTGATTACATAATCGATTTAGCATGTATCCTTCAATTGAGGGATTCATTTTTCTTACATTAACATTACAATTTTGTAATATCTAAACGTACAATGGTATTGTGAGACTTCTAATATAGAAGTCTCACAATACCATTATTTTACTGCTAATTTTTCTTTCACTTTCGCAGGAAGCTCGTCCTTCTTCACTTCTTCCCAAGATGATACACCTTCTTTACCTTCTTTATCAGAGTAGTAGACGCGTAGGAATGCTTCTTTACGAAGGTTTTTTTGAGCATTGAATTCTAATTCTTTTTCTTTACCTTCTTTATCAAATCCAGTTAACTTATACTTAAAGTCTTTTGATGTGTTGCCTTCATAAGTTGTTTCAATTCCATCCGTTTTAATTTGAACATAATATTCATCTTTACCCATACGATTAAGATTACAACCTGCTAACAGGCTTGCAAATACGACTAAAATACTAAAAAGTGCGATATATCTTTTCAATTCCTTCACCTCATATGTTTTTGTTGTTTTCTAATTCTTAGTCCTCTTTCGGAAGAACAATGCCTTTATACAATTGAACTGTAATGAGGTAGTACATTGTGTAAATGACTACGAAAATTACAATTGGAAGCCAAATACGGAAGTACGGATCGACTAGGAAGGTCGAGAAGATGTTCATACCCACTAGTACGTGTACAATCCCGACAATCGCTGGGAATAAGAATACTAAGAATAATTCTTTATAAATTGATTTTGTTAATAATTCACGGCGCACACCAATTTTACGAAGCATTTGATAACGCGTAATATCGCTTGATGCACCAGATAGAATTTTAAACATTAAACAGCTTGCCATCATCGCTAAGAAAGCAATCCCTAAGAAGAAGCCCATAAATACTGTCCCACTCGAAAAACCGTAAATGTCATTATACATCCCGTATTTACTTATTTGAGAACTGTGTACATGTACATCTTTATATTTAATTAACTGCAACTCGTCAATTTGTTTCCATTCTTTTTTGTATGTTAAGAAATCATCTGTTTTTCCAATGAATACTGTACCATCTGTACCTTTCAAGCCATCATACATTTTTTGATCGACAATTTTAATTGTTCGATTAGGATGAACATAAGGTGGTTCCAGCGTTTTGAAAGCATACTTCCATTCCGGTGAATTTCTAGAAAAATCTCCTAGTGGTAATTCTTCAGAAACTCTTTTTTTCAACTTAGCAAGATCCCTTACTCCTGCTTTCATCTTTTCCCTATCTTGTACGAAAGGACGATTTTTCTCTAAATCTTCTTTTACATAATAAACGTATTTATCATCTGTCTTATAGCGGTATTCGCTTTTCTCCTTAAATGTAATACCGTCTAATATTTTCTTTTCCTCAGCTTTCGGATTATGAATCGCAACATCATAAATCTCAGCAACATCTACAGAAAGCGCTACGTTATTTTGAAACGCCATACCACCTGAAATTGCTCCCGCTCCAAGCGCAACTAACATCGCTACTGTCGCTAGTACTTTTGTTAAGCTGTTAATACGAAAGTTTAACTGTGCAAATGTAAAAGCATTCAGTCCTTTTTCAGTACGCTTTTTATTACTTTTCAGCTTTTTAATAATAAGGGGTAGGAACGTTCCAAATAACAGGTAAGTTCCGGGCGTTACAGTAAATAACGCATAAAAAATCCCAGATTTTCTTAACTTATCCATGTAAATCATAGAAGCATAGCCAATTGCTAATAAAATAATTCCCAATATCGCAAAGATAACAGTCTTCGCACCTTTTACAGAAACACGATCTGTGTTTGAATCTGCATGTACAAGTTGCAGAACTGTAATACGTGATAATTTGATACTATTCATAATTGCAGATAACACAAATAGTACAAAGAAGAAGATGCAAGTAACAGTCATTGACGGAACATAAAATGCTTGATAACCGCCTCCAGTAAACTCAAGCTGCTTCATAAGTAATTGACCAATTCCTTCTGCAAGTCCTACACCAACTACGATTCCAATTACAAGAGATGCTACTCCAATAATGATTGTTTCCATGAACATAAGCAACGTAATCTTCTGTTTTTTTGCTCCTAACATCATATACATACCAAATTCTTTTTGACGAAGTGATAGCAAGAAAGAATTCGCATACAAAACGTAGAAAAATGTGATGATCGCTAGTAGTACTGTACCAGCATGGAAGACGAATACAATATGACCAATAGTAGAATTCGATTTAAGAAACGCTTCATTAAGTCCCAGCGTTTGAAACATGTAAAAAATTGAAATTGATATGACAAGACCAACAAGTAAGACGATATAGTCTTTCAGCTTACTTGTTAGTCCTGACATAGAAAGCTTAAATAACATACCTGAACCTCCTTTCTTATGCTTTTTGTGTACCTAAGTCTGCAAGTACATCTAAAATTTCTTTGTAGAACGCTTCACGCGTACCCATGCGGTGAATTTCTTTATATAACTCTCCATCTTGAATGAATAAAATGCGCTGACAGTAACTCGCACTATATGGATCGTGCGTTACCATCATGATTGATACGCCTTGTTCCTCATTTAAGTTTGTCATCGCATCAAGTAAACTCGTTGCATTTTTAGAATCAAGTGATCCTGTTGGCTCGTCTCCTAAAATAATCGCTGGCTCATGCACAAGTGCACGTGCCGCTGCTGAACGCTGTTTTTGTCCACCAGATACTTCAGATGGATACTTTTGAAGAATTTCTGTAATTCCTAACATACCCGCTACTTTCTCAACTTTTGGTCCAATATTACGTGACGGAACACCTTGAAGCGAAAGTGGCAGTGCAATATTTTCATAAATAGATAGGTTTTCTAACAAGTTAAAATCTTGGAAAATGAATCCTAATTTTTGTGAACGGAAATCAGAAAGCTCACCTTGCTTCATCTTTGTAATATCCGTACCCGCAATTTCAACAACGCCGCCCGTTGCTTTATCTAATGTTGAAATTACATTTAACAATGTTGTTTTACCAGAACCAGATGGTCCCATAATTCCAACAAACTCACCCTCTTGAATTGAGAATGAAACACCTTTTAACGCATGTGATTGGTTCTCACCTTTTTTACCGTACACTTTTTGGACGTTTTTTACGTCTACAACTGGTTTGCTCATATATATCCTCCTACACTTTTTCCTTTCCCTATTCTGCGCTTTTTCGAAGGAATCTGCCACGGATTAACATAACATTAACCTTACATTTTTGTTATGTTAACGCATCTCGAAAGACGATATAAAACAGCAAAATAAATATCCTGTCCCTTAGCGTACAAGGAACAGGATATTTCATGTCTAAATTGTGTCCAAACGAACCATTTTCTTTTTTTGATATGGTGACCCTTAATATGTTAGGGACTCTTATTTTGGATGATAAATCTTGAAATTGGATTTGAGCAGTTTCTTTTTTATTTGATTAGAAATGAAGAAAGCCCAGTGAATAATTGCCTTTGAATATAAAAAATTTATATTAACCCAACAAAAAGATAAATAGCAGTTCCCCAGATAAATATGGCGGAGCATTTATTAAATATGTTCATTACATTTCCTGTACTATCTAGCTTTTTCATAATTGTACCAGCAATCGTTAATCCAAAGAACCAAATCCAAGATACTGTAATACATGCGATTGTAAACAAGACTTGTTCCGTTCCAACATATTTTAATGCACTTGTCCCAATAACACCGATTGTATCTAAGAGGGCATGAGGATTTAACAAAGAAACTGATAAAGCAAAGATAACTTGTTGACGGATTTGTAATGCTTTATTTGTCTCGCTATTGTTGGGTTTAGACTTCCAAATAGCATAGCCCATGTAAAGTAAAAATAAAATTCCAGCAGTCATTAGACTAAGTCGTAGCCATTCAAATTGTAAAACAATAACAGATAGTCCAAAGACAGCTATAAGAATTAAAAATGTGTCACATAGTGCAGCTGTAATAGTTGCTGGAAGTGCTCGAATGAGTCTTGGCTGTGTAGCTCCTTGTGAAAATACAAATACATTCTGTACTCCTAAAGGTAAAATAAGTCCAAATGCTAAAATGATTCCATGAATAATGGCTTCCATATAATCAACTCCCTTTCAATTACTATCGTACTATGATACAACTAAAAGAAAACAACCAATTGGATGGTTTTTTATCCACCCAATTCAAGAGAGGATTATATGGACTGGAAACCAAATCGTCATTCTCATTTGACTGTTCAAGAACAAATTGTAGATTGGATAAAATCTCATATTGAACGAGGAGATTGGACTGTTGGAACAAAGATTCCAACACAACGTCAGCTAGCAACGCAATTTCATGTGAACCGAAGTACAGTGCAGCTTGCACTTGATGAATTAAAAGCAGATGGTTTGCTTGAATCAAAAATGGGGTCAGGAATATTTGTAGCTAATAATTCGTGGAGTGTACTTTTGAATAAAGCTCAACCGAATTGGCAGCAACACATTGAATCAAGTATTCATAAACCAAACTATCATACGATTCAACTCATTAATGAATACGAACAAATGGATCATATTATCCGTCTTGGAACAGGTGAATTATCCCCTGATTTACTCCCAACGAAACAAATTGAACAGTCGCTAAAACAAATTTCACTTGAATCAAAGGCAATTGGCTACTCATCACCACAAGGAAGTGAAAAACTTCGAGAAATTTTATGTAGTTATTTAAAAAAACGTGGCATTCAAACAAGACCAGAAAACATTTTAATTGTTTCAGGGGCACTTCAAGCGCTTCAATTAATTGCATTTGGGTTATTAGAAGAAGGATCCATTGTTTTCCAAGAACAATCTTCTTATTTGAATTCTGTGCACCCTTTTCAATCAGCCGGAATGCGTATGATTACAGTTTCAAAAAATGGACATTTAACAGCCAATCTTCGCGCACTTAAAAGAAAAAAACAATCTTTATTTTATTGTGTACCAACATTAAACAATCCGACAGGATATAATTGGTCGATGGAAGAGAAGAAAAAACTATACAATGCGTGCAATGATCTACAAATCCCGATTATTGAGGATGATGTGTATCATGAACTATTATTTGAATCATCTTTCCCTGCCATGAAATCATTTGATACATCAGGGCAAGTGCTCTATATCGGTAGTGTATCCAAAACGTTAAGTCCAGGGTTGCGGATTGGTTGGATTGTTGCACCTTCACCTGTAATTAAGCAATTAGCTGACATTAAAATGCAAACGGATTATGGTTCCAGCGCCTTTTCTCAAGAAATCGTCTCGCACTGGATATCATCGGGATTATATGAAAAGAACCTGATTAAACTTCGTGAACAACTGAAAAGAAGAGCTACATTTGTAGAAGGAATATTAGAACAGCAATTTCAAAAAGTCGCTACATGGAAAAAGTCTGAGGGTGGTTTCTATATATGGCTCAGGTTTCATGAGCCCATTGTAAATAAGGCGTTATTTCTAAAGTTACTTAAACAAAATGTTCTGATCAATCCAGGTTATATATATGAACCCGGCGATTTACATCATATTCGTCTTTCCTATGCGTATGCATCATTTGAAGAATTAGAAAAAGGATTAAAAATTTTACTAGAACTAATCTAAATTAACATCCATCCGATTCACAATTAAATATACCGATATACAAAATAGCTAAGTAATAAAAACGGTATGAAAAGAATTTCTATTCTTTTCATACCGTTTTAAATTTGTTATAAGTTTCATACGAAATACGAGGAAAGATGGCAGCATCTCTTTTATAAATAAGGCTCAAAAGTTACCATATCTGATAAAGGAAATATTAATGTAACTCTAGTTCCTTTATTCACTTCAGATTCAATACCAATTTTCAATCCTAATTTTGAGCACAGTTTTTCGCATAGATACAAGCCCATTCCTGTACTTTTGCTAAATCTCCTTCCATTCTCTCCAGTAAATCCTTTTTCGAAAACTCTATTTATATCTTTAGGTAGTATCCCTACTCCATTATCCTCTATGGTTAGTATTACGGAGTTAGCTTTCTTAATTGAATATATACGTATCATTGATTCTTTGTTATTTGAGTACTTTATAGAATTTCCTATTATTTGATTGATAATAAATTCAACCCATTTCCCATCACTATATACGATTTCATCAATATCCTGTATATCTAATTTTATTCTCTTATGAATAAAATCCCTATAGTTTCTTTTAATTACATTCCTTACTACATTATCAAGGTTGATTGGCTTTATAATATAGTCTTTATTAACGTTATTGCTTCGAGAATAATACAGAACCTGTTCTACAAATCCCTCGATTCGATCCATTTGAGAGTCAATTTTATTAGTTACTTCATTTTGATTATTTTCAATTATTAGCTTTGTAGAAGCTATTGGTGTCTTAATTTCATGCACCCATGTCTCTATATATTCTCTGTAATCCATTTGCATATCTCTATATTTTTTTACATTTTCATGCATATCCCTACTAATTTCTCTAAGTATAGAATTAATTTTTTCCCCATGTATAAAATTTGTTTCCTCTACTACCTCTGGAAGTAGGTACTTTTTATCTAAATTTTCTAATATACCATTAATCTCATTATAATAATTTTTACATTTTATAAATTCTATAGCCATATATGAAATCAATGGAAAAAACCAAATACAAAAAGCAAAAAATATTATAATGAACTGAACATCCGCCATCAGCAATATACTAGCCAGTATAATAAATATCAGTACATTAGATACTATTACTAACATTTTATCTTTAATAAATTCACCTATATTCATGGCATTATATACCCTAACCTTCTTCTTGTTTCAATTGGATTTTCTATACCTATCTCTTCAAGCTTCTTTCTTAGTCTATTTATATTAACAGTTAAGGTGCTATCATCCACAAAATAATCAGATTTCCATAAGGATTCCATAAGTGAATCTCTTTTTACAATATTACCGCGATTATTCATTAAACAGGAGAGTATCTTCACTTCATTTTTCGTTAACTCTACAGACTTGTCTTGATAAGTAACCGTTGCATTCGAAAGGTTCAAATTAAAATCTTTATAATGCAAGAGGCTATTCGTCTTTACGCCTCCATGTGCTCTTCTTAAAATACTTGTTACTCTTGCTAATAATATTTCTGTATTATAAGGCTTTGTTATAAAATCGTCTGCTCCTAAATTCATACTCATTAGCTCATCAACATCACTATCTCTGCTTGTAACCATTATAATTGGAACATCTGAAGTTTTACGTATTTCTCTGCATATGTAATAGCCATCGAACACAGGAAGATTTATGTCTAGCAATATAAGGCTCGCATTTTCATTTTCTACATATTCAATAATATGATTGAAATCTACGGGAGCCTTTACTTCATATCCATACTTATTTAAAAAAATTTGTAACTCTTCTCTTATAATTTCATCATCTTCAATGAGAATGATTTTTTTCATGACTGTTCCCTCCCTATATAGAATATAAGGCTATTACATCTTGAGAAACAAGATGTAATAGCCTTAATGAGCATTATAAAATCAAGTATTGCTTTTTACAATATTTTTATACCCAATATATGTGGTATAGAAGTATCCTGCATAAATTACAATAAAGATTAACACAGTCATGAACGCTGAAAAACTTATATCTGCATTTTCATACAAATTTATATAATTATTGACTACATAAATTCCAGTTACTGAATGAATTAAGGCAAGCATAACTGGAAGACTAAAATAAACTAAAGTCTGAATGAAAATTGTTTTATCAATCATTTTTCTAGTTGACCCAATTCTCTTTAAAGATTTATATCTCTCTATACTATCACTGGCTTCTGATAATTGTTGAAGAGCTAACACAGCCATACTCGTTATTAAAAATACAATACCTAAATATAAGCCAATAAACAGTATGATGGTTGATATCCCCTTATTTTTTTCAAAAACACTATCCTTTGATACACCATATACAAATCTAATATTCATATGTCGATCTTTATTATAATAATTAAATCCCGCTTCAATTTGATCATATTTTTTATTATAACTTTCTCTATTTCCATCTAAATAATTTACATTAAGTACGGATGTGGAAATTTTCCCTCCTGATAAAACCTCATCATTGGTAACAATTGTGAATATAGTAGTTAACCTATTCATAGTTTGAAGGTTTTCTTGTATAGCTTTAGAATTTTTTACTACATACTCTTTTCCTTTTATTAGTTATTTTATTTACTATTTTCTAACTTTCTATTATTCGGATTATTTCAACCTGTTAGATAAAAGTAAAACTTACATTATTCCC
>NZ_ALBR01000067.1:0-18969 GCF_002081505.1 Bacillus sp. CDB3
TTTTTCAACTTTTTCATTTATCGGATTATTCAACCTGTTAGATAAAAGTAAAACTTCATTATCCCTCAAATGTATTTCTTTTTTCACCTTTTAAATACTAAAACTTTATTATAATCAGATACTTTAATGAAATCCACATTGCTATTCTTATAATCTTTAGGTACTTCTGGTATAAAGTCAGCCACTTTCATCCCTGTTTCATATTGATTATAAGATACATATTTTTCGTTATTACTCATTTTAAAATTTAATGTCTTTAACATGTCTTCTATGTTGTAATTCTCATCTTTATTTGCCAACATTACACTAGCATCAAATGGTGTTGCTTCTATAATTCTTGCCTCCATATTTCTTTTAAAGCTTATTCCTGTAGATAAAACCACCATTGTAATAAATAACATCAAACAAATTACAGTCATTGATATAAAGTTTGTATTCACTTTACTACTCATTTGCTTTAATATAAAAATATTTAACCCTTTAAAATAAACTTTTTTATTTTTCTTTACAACAAATAAAATAAGTCCAGATAAGCTAAAGAAAAACAACAATGTACCTAATATTCCAAGAATGATTACTACAATGAGCATACGATTTTCAAAATCTAATCCAATCTTTAGTACAATGCCATATGCAAATCCAAGTGATACTACACATAAAATACATGTTATGAAATATATAATAGGATTTTTTAATTTGATCTCTTCGTTTTTTCTACCCGCTGTCAACAAATCAATTATTTTGTATTTAGAAACAACATGCACATTAAGTAACATAACAAGTACAAACATAATTCCAAAGTACAATACTGTTTTACCTATAGCACCTGTTGAAATTGCAAATTTATATTTATTCATAGGCAAATCAAATAGCTTTAATGCAAATGTAGATAACCCCTGTGATACTCCAATACCTAGTACAATCCCACTCACTAAAGATATAATGCCAACTAGAAATGTCTCTGTTACTAATATTTTAGATATGGTATTTCTCCCCATACCCAAAGTCATGTATAGTCCTAATTCTTTTTTACGTTTTTTGATTAAGAAATTATTTGCATACAAGATTAAACTGCCTAATATTACAGATACAAATACGGAAACATTTGAGATAATATTCATTAAAGTAGCCACAAACGATCTACCTGAAGTCTCAACTTCCATAAGTGCCTTTTGTGATTCTAATGAATTAAAGCTATAAAATATACAAACAGCCAGTGTTAGTGTTAAGAAATATATCGCATAATCCTTAAAACTTTTCTTTACATTACGGGCAGCAACCTTAGAATACATTATTATCGTCACCTCCGAGAAGGGTTATAACTTCGATAATTTTAGTAAAGAATTCTTTTCTAGAATCATTCCCTCTTACTAACTCGCTAAATATTTTCCCATCTTTAATAAAAAGAATTCTACGAGCATAGCTTGCTGTAAATGCATCATGCGTAACCATAAGTATTGTAGCTTTCAAATCCTTATTTAGACTTTCAAATCTTTCAAGTAATAACCTAGCTGATTTAGAATCTAATGCTCCTGTCGGTTCATCTGCAAGTACTAAAGATGGCTCTGTTACGATAGCTCTTGCCGAAGCAACTCTTTGTTTTTGTCCGCCTGACATTTGATACGGGTATTTACTTAATACTTGTTCGATATCTAAATATTTTGCTACTGACTTTACTTTCCCATCAATTTTTGAACTTTCCTCACCTTTTATCGTTAACGCTAAAGCAATATTTTCATAAGCGGTAAGAGTATCTAATAAATTAAAGTCCTGAAATATAAACCCTAATTCATTTTTTCTAAACTTATCTAGTGACTTTGATTTTAACCGAGTAATATCACTATTATTTATTATTATTTTTCCAGTAGTAACATTATCAATTGTTGATATACAGTTAAGCAATGTAGTTTTGCCACTTCCTGAAGGCCCCATTATCCCAACAAACTCTGCCTCATCTATCTTAAAGCTAATATTATCTATAGCCTTTGTTACATTATCTTTATTACCGTAATATTTCTCGATTTTTTCCACACTTAATATATTTCTCATTTATACTTCCCCTTCTTCATTATAAGAATGCTTTAACTCCCAATCATTTATGTAATTTATTTTATTTTATATAATTTCATTCATAGTGTCGGTTGAATTACATTTCATTAACATTACATTTTTGTTATATTGAGTAATTCTGATGTTACCTTTCTAGTTATTAGGATATTTCCCCTTAATATATGCATACTAAACATACTATAAAAGGTACATAGAAAGTGAGGAAATCATGGCTAAATTTTTGAGACGTTTAAAATATAGAGACAATCCTAAGTCATGTTCAATACGAGACAATACTCATTTTCAGGAAAAAAATATTGAAGACTCCCTCTTAGACGCTGATTTATCCAAAAACATAGCTCACATTCAGAATATATTTCGTCAAGCGCCTGATTTAGTAATTCGGCGGTTTCAAATAACAGTAGATGGATTGGAAGCAACTTTAGTATATTTATCTGGATTAACAGATAAAAAATTGATTCAAAATCATGTTCTAAGTCCTTTGATAAATAGTGATTTTGATACCAATACGGAACTTCCAATTCCATTAGGACAAATTAAAATTATTAATACGTGGAGTCAGATTGAAAATGCTATTTTTGGAGGAGATAGTGTTTTATTAATCCACAGTCGAACAACAGCACATCAATTGGATACGAAAGGATGGCCACAAAGAAATGTTGAAGACGCTCATAACGAAATAGCTCTAAAAGGTGCGCATCAAGGGTTCACAGAAACTGCAAGTCAAAATATCGCAATGATTCGAAGATATATTCCCCATCGTGAATTAACAGTAAAAGAAATAATAATTGGTGTACGAAGCAAAACGAGGATTTCTATTTTATATTTGAAAGATGTAGCTTCTGAAGATGTGCTAAAGGAATTAGAAACACGGATTCAAAATATTACAGTCGACGCTGTTGCTAGTAATGGCGAACTTATAGAATTCATTGAAGATAACCCGTACTCACCGTTTCCACAATTTATATTAACTGAAAGACCTGATTTGGCAGTATCTCACATTCTACAGGGCAGATTTGTAACTGTAATGGATCATTCGCCCAATGTGTTAATTACTCCAACAAATTTTATTTCCTTTTTTCAAGGCTTGGATGATTACGGTACAAGGTGGTTAGTTGCTTCGTCTATTCGGATGCTTCGTTTTATCTCCTTTATGATTGCTTTATTTTTGCCTGCGAGTTATGTTGCGTTTATTTCCTTTAATTTTGAAGTTATTCCTGTAGAGCTGTATTTATCTATTGCAGAATCAAGAACGCGCGTACCCTTTTCTCCAGTTATGGAAGCATTACTTATGGAAATAACATTGGAAACGATGAGAGAAGGGGCTTTACGGATACCTACTCCGATCGGTCAGACAGTTGGAATTGTAGGTGGTATTGTTATTGGACAGGCGGCTGTTCAAGCGGGAATTGTAAGCAACATTATGATTATTGTTGTTGCTGTTACCGCCATCTCTTCCTTTGTTATCCCTAATTATGATATGGGAGCGGCAGTAAGACTTTTACGCTTTCCGATGATGCTTGCAGCTGCCTTATTTGGAATTGTTGGACTTGTTATCGGGTGGATGACTTTAATTGGACATCTAATCAGTCTTGAATCGCTAGGTACTCCTTACGGAACGCCAATAGCACCATTTCGCTTTGCGGATATGAAAGATACCTTCATACGCCTACCTTTATGGGCATTAAGAAAGCGTTCTAAAGGTACCAGAGCCATTCAATCTATTCGACAAGGAAAGAATCAAAATAAAAGGTGAAACTATGAAAAAGTATGCCTATAATGACATTACGCTTATACAGTACATTCTTTTAATTAATGGAATGCAGGTGGGCACTGGCGTTTTATCGCTTCCACGCTTGCTTGCAGAAAAAGCTGGAACGGATGGATGGATAGCTATAATGATTGGCTGGATATTCTCCACAATATCAGGTGTTTTTATGGTGAAAACTGCTGCTAGATATCCCGAGGACACGATTTATGACATTCTTATACGATTATTTGGAAAAATAGTAGGCAAAGCATTCGTTGTTATTTACATGATGTACTTCGCTTTTTATTCTTGTAGCGTTCTTGTGAACGCTATGCTCTATCTTAAAGGATGGCTTCTTCCAAAAACACCTGACTATGTCGTTATCTTTTTATTTTCGATTCCTACCTTCCTTGTTGCACGTAACGGTCCACGTATTTTAGGGCGATACTCCGAACTTATTTTTTATATGTTTCTTTGGATTCCGTTATTTTTTTTGATCCCTCTTAAAGGGAACGGAAGTTGGATGCCATTTTTCCCACTTTTAAAAGAAGGGTGGAAACCTGTATTCATGGCTGTACCGACCACTATTTTTGCTTATTTAGGGTTTGATATTGCCTTCTTTTTATATCCCTTTTTACAAAAAAAACAGTATGCAGTCCATGGAATGGTTATTGCAAACACTTTAACGATGTTATTTTATTTATTTGCTACTATTGTTTGCTTTGCCTATTTTAGCCCTGAGAGCATTACGCAATATAATCAACCGGTACTAAATTTACTGAAAGTAATTGAATTTCGTTTTTTAGAACGTTTTGACATGATTTTATTGGCCCTTTACTTACCCGTTGTATCCACAGCATGGATTCCCGCTATATATTGCGCTGTATTTTGTTCAAGTCAATTAATTAGAAAACAAGATCACAGCTCGCATGTAGTTGTTCTCTTATTGTTCATTATCGGCCTCATATTTTGGACTCATCCTAGTTGGAATGAAGCCGAAACTTGGCAACAGACATTATCGAATGCTGGTTTAGGATTAACCTATATATCACCTATCGTTTTATGGCTGTATTGCTATCTATATGAGAAGTTTCGTCAGGGGAGGATACATTGAAAAGAAAAGTACTATGTTGTATTTTGTTATCGGTGTTCATGATGACTGGATGCTTTGATCAAAGAAATGTTGAAGATGTTTCTCTAACTCTTGTTCTTGGTATCGATTTAGATCGTAATAATAATTTATTAGTGTATATGTCAAGCCCTGTTTTCAATAAAGAAGCAAAGGTAAAAGAAGAAATTACTGGCGTGAAATCTGTTACGATTCGAAATTCGAGAGACAAATTTGATGCTACTGTTATGGCGCTTACCTCAGGAAGTAAAACGCAGGTTATTTTAGTTGGAAAACGGCTACTGAAACAAAAAAACTGGGTGAAATACCTCGATCCATTTTATCGAGATCCTAAAAATACAGTTACTGCAAGGGTTGTCGCTGTAGATGGACCTGTTTCGGACGTCATCTTCCATAGCCCAAAAGATAAGCCGCGGCTTCCTTTATATTTAACAAAACTAGTTGATACCGCCGCTTTAAGAAACATCACAGTAAAAACAACTCTTCAAGAACTACATGAACAAAAAGCAGATAAAGGGTTAACAGCAAATATTACTGAGATGAAAAAAAAGAATAAAATATGGGTGACAGGTACAGCTTTATTGGATAAAAAGGGAAGGTATAAATTAACACTAAAACCTGATGAAAACAAACTATTACGCATTTTGCAACAAGGAACTACAGGGGATTTTTCATTTACAATGCCAATTAAAATAAAGGCGGACAACCAAGATAAAGATTGGATAAGTTTTACTGCCTATAGTATTAAAGTAAAGACAAAGACAAGACATGATAATCATTTTATATTTAATGTAGATGTAAAGATGAGTATCGGTATTACAGAACAGCTTTTTTCGTTTAATACAAGAAAGGACGCAGCAAAATTACAAAAGGCGATTGAGACTAAGCTGGAAGCTGATTTCAAGCAATTAATAAAAAAAATACAAACTGCACAAATCGACCCTATTGGTCTTGGAGGATATGCAAGAACTTACACATATCCAGAATGGAAAAAAGTCCAAAATAAATGGAATAATGAATTAGCAAAGGGAGATGTAAACGTTAAGGTAAATGTGAAAGTTGGTGCAATGGGAACGATTAAGTAACATGAGTTCAACTGGAATTCGTACTAAAATTGCAAGTACCTTCTATTTCAGGAGTGAAAATGCCTTTAATAGGGGGTTCGTCCCATCGACATCAAGTTAACATTTTGAAGTACCCCAAAACAAAATTACTTCTTTTTATAGGCGTCCAAAGAAATTTAGTTTATTTTTGTTTTTGGAGTAACTTGTTTTCTTAAGTTGATGAATATGTCTTACCCCCATCAAGTAGACAGCTGTAAAAAAGACTAAGCAGCCATCGAGACTCGATATTCAATCGGATCCCGATGGTTGAGTCGTTTTTGGAATCGTTTGTAGTTATATTGAGAGATGTATGTTTCAATTGCTTGAATCAGCTCTCCTTTTGTTTGATAATAATTGAAAGAAAACATTTCAGATTTAAAATGAGCGAAGAATGATTCAATACAAGCATCGACATCGCATTTTCCTTTGCGAGGGTGGCTGCCGATGGCACCTATCTGTTTAAGCAAAGACACTTCCTACAGATTTGGGTACTGCTTTTTTAATTAAGCCACCGGTACCTTGTAGTATTCCAATTCCTCTTCCATACTATCGAATTTCAAAAGAAAAAAAGAGAAATCCATTGATATACCAAGGATTTCTCTTTTTCTTGCTAACTATAAGTCAGTTATGTTAAATTGACTTGTATACAATATTCATCACAAACTTTACTAGACAAATGTGGAAAATCATAGTAGTAAAATTACCTTCATATAAAAAAATTTTCGCGTCTGGGATCCTAATATTAATTTCTGTTATTTTTACTTATCCAAGTCTATATCTATCAAGATTTTCCTTGGATAAGCTGAGAACCTTTTTGATAGTATGCTTTCATTACCTCTTTTGGAACCATACTTCCCCCAGTTCCCCATACTATATGGATACCTTGGTTCCATTTTTGTGCTAAATCATTATTTTGTATATATCCTTTTCCCTCTTTATACAATTTAATTGGCCCAATCATGCCCGCTAATGCAGAAGGTTCTAAATAAACGTTTTCCGTATCAGCCAGTTCTTTTAATAATCTATATAACTCTTCGTCACTTACTGTATAATTTCCACTTAAAAATGGTTCCATCGTTTTCCCAACAAATCCAGACGGTCTTCCTACTGCCAGTCCGTCCGCGTCTGTTACATTATCAATTCCGATATCTTGAACGGCAATTTTATCATGAAGTCCTGTCATTAACCCGAGTAACATACATGGAGAATGTGTCGGCTCTGCAAAGAAACAATGGACGTTGTCTTTATACAACAACTTTAAACCAAATGCTACTCCACCCGGTCCGCCGCCGACACCACAAGGTAAGTAAACGAATAAAGGATGTTCTTCGTCTACTACAATCTTTAACTCTTCTAATTGATTTTGTAAACGTGATGCCGCCACTGCATATCCTAAAAATAAATCATGTGAGTTTTCATCATCAACAAAATAACAACTAGGATCTGCATCTGCTTGCAGTCTTCCTTCTTCTACTGCTTTACTATAATCAGCTTCATATTCAATAACATTTACACCTTTACTTCTTAATAAATCCTTCTTCCATTGTTTTGCGTCTGCTGACATATGGACCGTCACATTAAAACCTAATTTCGCACTCATAATCCCGATGCTAAGCCCTAAATTCCCTGTAGAACCTACTGCAATTGAATACTTCGCAAAAAAATCTCTAAATCTATCACTATCTAAAATTGAATAATCATCTTTCTCTGTTAACATTCCATGCTGAAGTGCCAATTGTTCAGCATGTTTCAACACTTCATAAATGCCGCCCCTAGCTTTTATTGAACCTGATATCGGAAGTTGACTATCACACTTTAATAATAGTTCTCCCAATATTGGCTGCCCGTAATTTTTCTCTAAAGACTGTTTCATAGAAGGTATTTTCACTAAAGGTGATTCTATAATGCCGCCCGTTTCTTGTGTTTCTGGAAAAACTTTCGCAATATATGGTGCGAAGCGCTTTAATCTCTCTTCCGCATCTTTTACATTTTCTTCATTAAGCGGCGAACCTTTTATTGCCGTTTCATACTTTTCTGTATTCGGATTTATCCAAAATACTTCTTCCGTTGCAATAAGGTTATTTAATAGTGGGTATCGCTCTTTTAATGCCTCTATCCCCTTCATTTCTCTTCCTCCTCATATTCTTGTAGCTAGCCATATAATAAATTATAATTAAATTAATTTTAATACAGTTTAACATACATTTCAGTTTAAGTTAATTCTAATTTAATTTATTTAAATATAATTTAATAACCATTAAGGAGAATGCTCTATGGAAAATATAGATATTGGTAAAAAAATTGAAAAACAAAGAAAAGAAAAGGGTTTAACTAGTAAAGAACTAGCAAAGATGGCTGAAATTACACCATCTATGTTAAGTCAAATTGAACGTGGTTCTGCTAACCCTTCCATTCAAACATTAAAAGTACTCGCAAAAGCACTTGATGTTCCAACGTTTAGCTTTTTACTTGAAGAAACTAATACAGATGATTTAATCGTACGCTCTCATAAACGTAAGAAAATGATTATCGATAATTTATCATATGAAATGCTATCACCTGATTTCACAGGAAATTTAGCAACAGCAATTATGACCGTTCCGCCGAATACTGCTTCCTCAGAAAATGTTCTAGAACATAAAGGTGAAGAATTAGCATTTGTATTAGACGGAAAAATCACATTGCACTTAAATGAAGAAGAATACACATTAGAAACTGGTGATAGCGTAAAAATACCCGCTTATTTAAAACATAAATGGGTGAATCAATTCGAGAAAAATGCGATTGTTTTATTTTCTGTTACTCCGCCGATTTTTTAATTCATATGATGATACAAAAATAGCCATGCATGGATGCTCTCCGTGCATGGCTATTTTTTATTTCTTTGGTACGAACAAAATCCCTAAACTAATAACACAAAAACTGAGTATTTGCTGTATTGAAAGACCAAATAGAACTGAATTTTGTTCACTAATAAGTGAAATAATGATATGAGCAATTCCCTCGCAAATTAGAAAAAAGCTTATATTTTTTCCATTCCCTAATCTTTCATTTTTAATCCATAACGAACAAATTATACCGAGTGCTAGTATAATCTCATACATGAAAATAGGATGATACAAAAATTTTGATTCATATATTTTCATCCCCCACGGCAGTGTCGTTTGTCCACCTACTTCTTGATGGAATAGAAAATAAAAGATAATACTCACGCACAATCCAAAAGGTAATGTATCAAGTAAAATCCGAAGGGAAAATTGCTCTTTTTTACTTTCCCAAACAATATATATACTCGCAATTACGCATCCTACTATAATATGTTTCATACTTCCTACAGCTAATAATGCTTGCAATGGCGATCCAAAAGCCCATACTGGATTTAATATTGCCGGTGCAAATTTCCATATGAATACAATGATGAGAAAGCCATTCGTTACTGCATCCATCATTTTTTCATATTGAATATTTTGCTTTTTCATCCTTAGTTTCATTAGAGTAAATCCAAATAGACTTCCTATTATAAGAGAAACGGGTTGTAACCTCACCATCCACTCCATCACTATGAAATCCCCTCTTAATTCTCAATTATTTTCTTAAACTTCTCTTCTAATTGATCTGGAGGTAATACACCTCGTGCATGATCTACAATAATTCCATCTTTATTAACGAAAAATGTCGTTGGTAAAGAAAATACTTTATAATCTATTCCAGCTACTCCATCCATATCTAATAGAACAGGAAATTTAAATCCATGGCGATCTGCAAATGCACTTGCTTCTTGTACTGGATCCCCGATTGTTGCATTTACCGCAAAGATTTCAACATCCTTTTTATATTTATCATACAAACGAACTAAGTCAGGAGCCTCTATTTCACATGGTCCACACCATGATGCCCAAAAATTAATAACATATGGTTTTCCCTTTGCATCATTTAACGAATACAGCTTCCCATCTAATCCTTTTAATGTTATGTTTGGAGCTTTGAACCCTACTTGTGGTAATACTTCTTTCTCTTGTAACTCCGCTTGTTTCGCTTTTCTTTCTTTTTCTTCTTTCTTTGTATTATAAAAGTTAACCCCTGCCCAAATTAGCGCCCCGGCCAGTATAATAGCAATTAGTTTCTTCACTTTTCTTCCTCCTCATTTCTAAAATCCGGTAAATCCACCAAATATACGAATAAAAAATGCTGTAATTTTCGTCATTTGATTTGTATATAATAAAACTCCTGTTACAATCATAATTCCACCGCCCATTTTCATCATGACATTGGCATATGTAACAATCCATTTTACCTTTCCAATAAAAAATGCCATCACGAAAAACGGAACCGCAAATCCAAGGGTGTACGCTGTAATATACAGAAGCGCACTTTCAGGATTAGTCGCACCGAGCATAAGCACTGCAGAAAATATTGGTCCAACACACGGTGTCCATCCTGCTGCATATGTCATGCCGACCAAAACTGAGCGAATATAGCCTGTCGATTTTCTTCTATATTGTACTTTTTTCTCTGCCATAAGCCACTTAGGCTGAATCAATCCAATCATAAATAGCCCCATCAAAATAATAAATATCCCACCAATTTGCTGAATCAACCTTTGATTAGATGAAAAAGTGATCCCAATCCAGCTTACCGATAAACCTAACGCATAAAAAATAACCGAGAAACCGATCATAAAAAATACTGTATGTATAATCGCTGACTTTTGCATAATTCCACGATTTTCTTTTAAATCTTGAATAGAAACACCTGTAATATATGATAAATAAGATGGATATAGCGGTAAAGAACATGGTGATATAAATGAAAGTATCCCCGCCCCTACTACTAGCCAAATTGTTAAATCCGCCGCATTCATTTTATCCCTCCTAAATGCACTACAATGCGTAGTGTTAATTATTAAAAAAAGAGGCTATATGCACTCTCCGACAATAAGTACAATCGACATACAAAATAGCCCTAACGTTACATATACTGAATTTGTATGTAATGGCATATTCAGCTTAACAACTTTCTCATTCAACACTTGCTCAATTCGTAAATTAATTGCGGTTTTCGCAAACGACGCTGTAATACATTGATTTTCTATCGTCTTTATTTTAATTAACTTTAATACTGCACTACCTAGCTCAAATGAAGATTTCATTTTTTGCATCGCATATTTATCTGCTGATAGCTCTTGATATACATGATAACGCTGCAGCATCCCTTTTAATATAGGAATATACATCATCCCCTCAGCTAACAAGGTAAAGAAAAATAACTTTAATGGATCTCGATTTTTTTGATGATATTCCTCATGTAATACAATCGCATCAATTTCTTCCTCAGAAAATGCCTGAAACATTCCTTCTGAAATGACAATTTTCGGTCGAAATAATCCAATTGTAAATGCCGTAATCTGTAACGTTGATAATACGTACACTTGCTTTCCTTTTCTAGTAATAAACACGAGGTTTCTTTTCAATCTTTTACTATAAAAAAATTGCTTCCAAATTCTTTTACTCATAATGATTACAGTAAATAACAGTAATCCGGCTATCATTATACGAAGTATTGATAGTTCCCTCATATGTTTTTGTAATTCAAATAAACAAAATTGCGAAAGGAAAAATGCTTTATTTTGAAAAAGAAATGGGTATGTAACGTAGTATACTAACATGCTAAAAAAAAGCACACTAATAGTCACTGCTAACAAAACGATTTTACGCATTTGCCACTTCATTTTATCAGTCCTCTTTTTTTAGCTGACTTAATTTCTCTTCTAATTTTTTTATTAAAGATGGATCAGCTTGTTCTAACTCATCTATCATATGGTTCACAACAAGATCTCCAAATTCACCCATTAATTCCTGTGTCATTTTCTTCGTTTGATTAGATAAAAATTCTTCCTTCGTTTGTGTAGTACGATACATACCACTTCTTTTCACAATATGCTTTTCTAAATGTGCTTTCTCTACTAATCTGTTCATAACTGTCATTACAGTATTAAAATTCACCGGGGATTCTTCACTTAATTTCTGTTGCACATCTTTAATGGTAATACCTTGAGTAGCCCAAACAATTTCCATTATTTTCGCTTCAAGCGGTCCGAAAAAGTGATTTAACCCTTGCTCATTTAACTTGTAGTTTTGAGTAAACATCGTATGGCCCCTTTCACACTACAGATTGTAGTATAAAATATATAGAAGGTCAAACATAAATGATATTAACTGATACTTAAATAAATCCTAATCTCCACTAATTAGTTAGCTGTACCACGTTCGATTCATTGTAAACCTAACTTCTCTCCAAATGTATCATAGAGATAATATTCTAATATTTGAACACTAAATTTCTCATTACGCCCGAGTGCAAATAATTCCCGATCTTTAGCAACGATAGTATCTAATGGAATCACCACATTATCCACTATTTTTGTAATTTCAATTATATTACTTTCTACGTTTACTTCTGTTTTAAATTCAATATTTTCTAATACTATATGTGAACGTCTTCCTGATGCAAAAAAAGTAAAGTTAGGATTTTTAAAAATTCCAATTTCACTCTCTAACGGATATAAATATTTATAAATTATATCTCTGTGTCCATCTTTTATTATTTTTTCATCTTTTTCATCATCTAAATATTCTTTCACCTTCGCTGCGAACTCAAATCGAAAATCCACTCTTTCACGCTCCCTCTTTTCAGTCTACGCTAATAAATATATTAATATAATTTTACCATATTATAAAATAAGTTCCTATAAAAGTAAAAAACACTTTTGTAAAACTTCTGGTATTCCCCGTACTTTTTAAATATAAATACCCTTTCAATATTCATTAGTACGTCGTTATATTCATTTAAACATATTGTTTCCATACTTTAAAACAATATTATCCAGTATTATATATCAATAAACTGCTTCTAATTCCTTTCTATCTACAGCTATCGATACCTCATGCTATTTCAATATATTGTTTACTTTATTTCCCCCTTATTCATTAAATCACAGAAGGAATGTAACTCCCCACTATCGAATTTTTACATAACAAATATTATTAGGTGGTGCTTTACTATGAAATTAGCTGTCATTGGTGGCGGTGATTTACAGGATCCAAATCACTTGCATATTAATGAACGACTCATAGAATTAACAAATAAACAATACCCAAAAGTATTATTCATTCCAACAGCTAGTCGTGATGATGAAGGATATATAAAGTTATTTTTAGAAACATTTGAAAAGCAATTACATTGTGAGGTTCAAATTTTACGCATTTCAACCGAAACACCTACTAAATATGAAATAGATGAGATGATTCATTCTGCCGATTTAATTTATCTTGGCGGTGGAAATTACGTTCACATGCTTGAACAATGGAAAGAACATAAACTAGATGAGAAGTTACTATTTGCTTTAAAACGTGGAACGCTTATTGCGGGAAATAGTGCCGGCGCTATGTGCTGGTTCACATCTAGCATACGTTCAGATTATGAAGGTTCTGGTTATATAGAAAGTAGTGGCTGGAGTATTGTTAACAAAAGATTTTGCCCTCATTACAATCAATTAAATAGAATGAATGCCTTCCATACGTTTTTACAAACTCACCAAGGTAATATAGAGGGCATTGCATTAGAAGATAATTGCGCTTTATATATTACAGAAGGTTCATTTGAAATTATAGGTGCGCCAGATACAGCTTGGGAGTTTTATATGAATAATGGAAAACTCATTAGACAACATTTTGACATAACTTTAAAAAGTTATTTATAAGCATTCATCAAAAAAATGTCCCTAAGTATAATGACTTAGGGACATTTTCACCTTTTAACTCACTAATCGTGTAATTCGTTTTTTCTGCCATGAAAGCTTATAATACGCATACTGTAATATTAAGCTGACGATGAATGCAGCTGGATATCCAATCCATATCCCTTCTATACCAAGGCTCGTATGGTAAGAAAGATAATACGCCACAGGTACTTCAACAAGCCAAATTGATACAACACTGATTACAGTTGGCCATAGTACTGTACCACTTGCTCGCATTGTCGCACTAATAATTTGTGCATGACCGAAAATTAAGTAACTCCATAATGTAATCATGATTAGGCTATGAGTAATTTCAATTGTATTTTGACTTGTTAAAAATAGTGCTAGAATATCTCTTGAGAACAAGTAAATAAGAGATATCAATACACCGCCAATGATGTAATTCATAATAATTCCAGCCTTAACAACTTTCTGCAATCGATCAAATTGGTTCGCACCAATTGATTGTGCTGCAAAAATTGATACTGTAATACCGAGGCTAACCGCTGGCATTTGTACATAACTTGCAACTTGGTTCACAACGCCATACGCCGCTGTTGCATCTGAACCGTACCGATTTACGAATGCGATTACCGCGATTTCTGATAATGAAACTAATATCATATTAATACTCGCTGGAATACCGAGGCGTAACAATAACTTTAATAACTCCCAGTCCATGCGAAGATATTTTCTTACTGTCCCATCTAATTGTAGTGGATGATTTTTCTTCTTTAAATACACTAGCATGACAATAAACGTAATAACTGTAGATATAACTGAGGCATAGGCTGCTCCGTAAACATCTAATTTCGGAGCTCCTAACCAACCAAAAATAAGAATTGGTAATAAGATCATATTTAGCACTGTACTTACGATTAAAAAGTAAAATGGCGTTTTAGAATCTCCTGTACCTCTCATAAATGTTGTGTATGCAAAATATAAAAATAATACTGGCATAGATATAAATAAAATTCTTGCGTAATGCACACTTATTCCAATAATGTTTTCTGGCGTTCCCATAAGGCGCATAATATCCATCGTAAAAATACTACCTATTATCGCCAACACGACTCCGATAATAAAAGTAAACGTAAGCGTCGTACCAACGATAGCTTTTAAACGTTCTTCATTTTTAGCACCAAATGCCTGACCAATTAAAATTGAACTACCAGAACCAATTCCAATTACAAATGAAACGAGTAGGAAAAATAACGGGAAGAATGCCGATATAGCTGCTAGATCATTTACGCCAAGCCATCTTCCTACTACTACCATTCCAAATAACTGTCCAACTGATTGTAATACATTACTTAAAAGTAACGGCACTAAAAACATGGACATCGATTTCCATATCGGTTTATGTTCCGTTTCTGACTTCTGTGACTCTACACCTTCTTTATTGTTATCTGTAGGTGGTTTCAAATTTCATTTCTCCTTTTACTAAAAATCTGCACGGTTAAATCCGTGCTCAAATAGTTGTAATTACTCTAACCATTTCTATACTGTTTGCTCGTTAAAGCAAATGCTTCTTCCACTCACTATTTTCAAATTTATCATAGAACTCTAACATATTTTTCGTATCTGTAACCCTCTATCTCTCTGTATAGTTGTTTTTATTATGTGCATCTATTCATTTTCTTTGCTTCATTCTTATAACTTCACCCAATATTGGCTTCCATCAGCTGTTCTATCTAAAAAACCATATTCGATTAAATATCTTCTCAAAGTTACAAAATCTGGATATATATTTTCTAAAACTGTATTTACTTCTTTTTCAGTATACTTTTTATTACTATCGAATTTCTTCACTAAATGACGTAATATAATTAATTTACGCTTTTGCTTTTTCGGAAATTTAGAAAGCGGCCCATCCAAACCTTCTGTAAAATGCGCTGTTAAAACTTCAGTATTTTCTTCTTCTGTAATATTGTATCGATCATCCACCATCGTAGCTGTTCTATGAATCGGTACAAATTTAGTTTGAGTTTTTGATTTTTCTTCTGACAATTCCATTAACGCTAAAAGTACCTTCGCTTGCTTCATTTTCTCTCGCAATGTAAATCGATGATTGCGAATCGTCGATGTGCTTCCCCCATCCATCTCTTTCACAATCTCTTTATCATTCAGTCCCATATAAAAAACTGAACCATTTTCTTTTGCAAATCCGTTAAGCCCGTAAACTTCTTATCAAGATTTAATAAATATTCAAACATAGACGTATGCTCATTTTGAATATGCAACTGTATATACTTCTCTGCTTCATACAAAACTTGATTTTCTTGATAAATAACCCCTTTAATAAACGTTTCTCCGCAAGCTAAACAAATATACTCCTCTGCTACCTCATCGAATACATATCCTTTCTTCAATTCCTCTATTGACGCATCCCAAAACTTCTCTGAAATATCACTCACACTAAACACTCCTTTAAAAGGTTTATTTAAAAACAAACAAATTACAATAACGTTTATTATCACTACATCATCTTAACATATAAAAAACAAACATTTCAATGTTTCGTTTACCTATTTTATAAACTTTAATCAAAACATCTATTAATAAATCTTAAAAAGGATTTAAAACAACGAAAAGCGAATGTATTTATATAAATTAATTACTATAGGATGTGAAATTGAAAGAAGTAAAATATGCTATTCAATATTTAAGTGATAACAACCTCGTTCAACATGGAACCGGCATTCACTCATTCCAAAACTTCAGCATTCAATTTTAACTACAAAAAAGGTGTTTCCACATATAGAAACACCTTTTTACCTTTTATATATTTTATAAACAACTTCCACTAAAACTTTACTCGCTTTTACAAATACATGTTTTCGCTTTCCATCCTCAACGAATCTATTTGAGCAGCCACTCATAATCATCATACAACTAATTATGACTAGCACTACATTTCTATTCTTGTTAGTCACTTTATGCCACTCCACTACTAAAAACTTCATTTAAATTTATCCTATCAAAAAATTTTACACGAATAATAAACCGAAAGAATATGCAATTCTGCATATTCCCACGTTTTATTACGATGTTGTGATTTAATTTATTTAAAGAACACGTATACCGAGGTGACTAACTTGAAATTTAAAGCGAAAAAAAATCCATTTCACGTCATTTTCATTACATTATTTATAATTATTTTTTTCATTTCACTATTCTTGCAAAATGAGAATTCTATTTTTTTCACTCTCATGATGCTGTTAAATATCGTGAATCTCTCTTCATTCTATTTCTCTCACTACAACATAACGGAATCTTCTCTTATTGTAAAACACGGTTTCATATTACGTACTGAAATTCCATTTGAAGATATTCGTCACATTAAATACTCTGGCAAAACACTCCGTTCAGAAAAATGGACTAGGCAGCAATTAGAAATTGATTATAATTTATTTGACTCAGTGACAACTTTCGTACCACAAGAAGAAGAAAAATTCATTTCACTCTTAAAAGAGAACTGCCCACATATGAAAGTAATGAATACGTCTGCTAACAAATAATATCTTTTGGAGCTTGCAGTAGTACAAGTGGAGGAGACATAAACAGGAATTAAAGATGAATATCAAAAAAGCCAAGATTCTATACTAAGAACCTTGGCTTCTTCTATTACTCTTTCGGAGCAATCATTTTTTTCGGATCTACAATTTCATCAAATTGCTCTTCTGTTAGTAATCCAGATTGCAGCGCTGCCTCTTTTAAAGTTAACCCACCTTTATGAGCATGCTTCGCAATTTTCGCTGCGTTTTCATATCCAATATGCGGGTTTAATGCTGTTACAAGCATTAATGAACGATTCACATTTTCATTAATTACTTCTTCATCTGCTTCAATACCTACTGCACAATTATCATTAAATGAAACAATTGCATCCGCTAATAAGTGAGCTGATTGTAAGAAGTTATAGGCAATAACAGGTTTAAATACGTTTAACTCAAAATTCCCTTGGCTCGCAGCAAATCCGATTGTTGCATCATTCCCCATAACTTGTGCTACAACCATTGTTAGCGCTTCGCTTTGCGTTGGATTTACTTTCCCTGGCATAATAGAGCTTCCTGGTTCATTTGCAGGAATAATAATTTCCCCAAGACCACTACGTGGACCACTTGCAAGCCAACGCACATCGTTAGCAATCTTCATTAAATCAGCAGCTAATGCTTTTAATGCTCCATGTGTAAATACAACTTCATCATGGCTCGTTAACGCATGGAATTTATTTGGTGCAGAAACAAATTGTTTACCTGTAAACAGACTAATTTCTTCTGCTACCATCTCACCAAATTTAGGGTGGGCATTAATTCCAGTTCCAACCGCAGTACCACCAATTGCTAATTCTTTCATATATGTATTGCTATCTGCAATCATACGCTCTGTTTTTTCAAGCATACGGTGCCATCCGCTAATTTCTTGTCCTAACGTTAAAGGTGTTGCATCTTGTAAATGCGTACGACCGATTTTAATAATATGTTCAAATGCAGTTACTTTTTCTGCTAATGTTTCTTTTAATTTCGTAATAGCTGGCAATACATGATTTTCTACCGCAATTACACACGCTACATGAAGTGCTGTTGGGAACGTATCATTTGAACTTTGAGACATGTTCACATCATCATTCGGATGAATATGTACCTCAGATCCCTTTTCTTTCAAAATTTGATTACCGCGGTTTGCAATTACTTCATTTACATTCATATTCGATTGTGTACCACTACCTGTTTGCCACACGACAAGCGGAAAATGTTCATTCCATTTTTCTGCGATAACTTCATCAGCAGCTTCCACAATTGCTTGTGCTTTTTCTTCTGATAACTTTCCTAATTTTTGATTGCTAATCGCTGCACTCTTCTTTAGAATCGCAAATGCTTTTACAATTTCAAGCGGCATATGCTCTGTTCCAATCGGAAAGTTTTCCTTACTACGCTGTGTTTGTGCTGCCCATAATTTATCAGCTGGAACTTTCATTTCTCCTAATGTATCTCTTTCAATTCTGTACTCCATTTTTTCATCCCCTTGAAAATAAAATACCTACATTTTTCATTTTAACAGAATTTCATCCAAATGATAAGAATTCTCACTCTTATATAAAAAAAAATACCTTCCG
>NZ_ALBR01000068.1:0-151111 GCF_002081505.1 Bacillus sp. CDB3
GATGCTTGCTTTCCTTTTTCAGCGTCATCTACATACCAAATGAATTTGCCTGTATATCCGTAAATAACTGCCAAAATTAATGAAACAAAGCTTAACCACATAAACGGAACGTATGAGAACGTTGCTACACCTAAAATACCAGCCATAAAAATACCATTATCCGACCACGGAACCATACCAGATGTTAACGTTCCACCTACTTCTGAGTTACGCGCTAATACACGGCGGTCTATTTTTAATTTATCATAGCTATCTTCCATAATTTTCGGTGTTAAAATAAGTGAAACGTACATCGCACAACCAAATATATTAGCTAAGAATGCCACGATTAATGTAGACAATGTTACATTACCTGCAGAATTTAATTTCTTCTCAAATTTTGATACGATTACTTTTAAAACACCTAGCTTTTCAAGTAGTCCACCAAAACCTAACCCGAAAATAATAACGGCTACTGAACCAAGCATACCGTTAATTCCACCACGGTTTAATAACTTATCGACAAACTCGACACCAGATTGAATTGAGAATCCGTTATACGCTGTTCCAATCGCCTCTCCTAAGTTCATTCCTTGGAAAAGAGTTGCCCAAATTGCACCAATTAAAGCTCCCATTGCAATTGTTGGCATAGAAGGTTTCTTCATCGCTAATAGTGCGATAACAATGACGGCCGGAACAAGCATCCATATTTTAATATCAAATTCCTTTAATAAAGCTTCTTTTAAAAACTCTACTCGATTCAAATCTACATTATCGCCGCCATACATCCAACCAGCTACAGTAAACATAATGCTAGTAATAATGTAAGCCGGAACATCTAATACGAGCATAGCTCGAACGTGAGCAATAACATCTACTTTCGCCATAGAAGCTGCAAGAACTGTACTATCAGAAAGTGGTGATAATTTATCGCCGAAATAAGCTCCTGAAAGAACTGCACCAGCAACAAGTGGAAGTGGTAAGCCAAGTCCTTCACCAATCGCCATCATAGCAATACCTGCTGTTCCTACTGTTCCCCATGATGTTCCTGTTGCGATAGAAGTTATCGAACAAATAATTAATGTTGCTAATAAGAATATGCTAGGGTGAATAAACTCTAATCCATAATAGATTAATGTTGGTACAACGCCACCAGCAATCCAAGTTCCAATTAAAGCACCTACTGCAACTAAAATCAGTATTGCTTCTAATCCGTTAGAAATCCCTTTCGTAATTGCATCTTGCAATTCTTGATAACGAAATCCTAATCTTAATCCAAGCGCAATTACTAAAAACCATGAAATAAATAGCGCTAATTGAATTGGGAGATCAAAAATCGTTTGGAAGGAAAAGACAACAGCAAGAAATAGTAATAAAAGAACTATGATTTCTAGCATCGATGGTAATCTTACACTTTTCATTTTTTCTCTCCTTACAAGTCGATAACATGACGTATGTCGTCTTACATGTATGTAATATACAATTAGCGAAGACAAAACAAAATTTTCATATTATTTCGATTTATTTTTCCAGTATAATATATTGGACACCTTTTCTATTGTAAAAGTAGATGTTACTTTTCGCAATGGAAAATATAAAAAATGTTACATTTTTATTTAGATAGAACAATTCAAGAATAACTTTTTTAATATTTGCCACAATAAGATTTTTTACTATTATCCTCACCTTTTAAGGACTACCATTTTTCTCCACAAAAAAAAGCACACATCATTAAAATGATGCATGCTCCACTTTTATTTATACATATTTTGTATTTCGTCTTTATTTTTAAGTATTTCAACAAACTTATCGCTACAACCTTTCGGAAATAACACTCCGAGTCCATATGAATGCTCAAACTGAAAATGAGGGTGCTTCGCTTTAACTTCTTCCCAAAATTTATACACGCCGAAGTCTCGAGTTTTAACTTCAATATCATGAAATAAAACGATACCGTTATCCGCAAGTTTCGGTAACCATGTTTTATAATCATGAGAAACTGCTTCGTACGTATGATAGCCATCAATATGCAACAAATTTATCATTCCATCTTGAAATCGATCCACAGCCTCGTCAAAAGTAGAGCGAATTAAATTACCTATATTAGGATAACTCATATCTACTACTTTATTTACTATTTGAAAAACACCTTCCCCATATGGACCTGTATGCTCATCTCCTGTCCAAGTATCTACAGCAAAACATTTTGTATCTAATCCTTCATCTTTTGCCCCTTGACAAAAACTGAAAAAGGAAGCCCCTAAATGTGTACCTAACTCAACTAATACTTCTGGCTTTTCAAACCTTACTAAATCATATGCGAAATCTAAATGCCCAACCCACGCCGTATTCGCCCGAATAAAATGACTATAATTATCAAATTCAAATGTTGGTTTATGGGTAACCCAGCTCATCACATATCTCCTTCTACATATATTTTTAGCAAATCAAATTACTCTTATCTTTATTTTTTTATCCTCTTGATTATGATTTAATTTTATAATTTTACCTTGCTTTATTTAACGTACTTCCTTGTATTGTAGACCTAACTACACCTTATACAATTTCCACTTAATAAAATCAGAAATTTCAATTTATAATTCCCCCATTCTGTGATATATTGCATATTGTATCCAATATATACTTTGGGAAGGAGGACTATATACCTTATGGATCCAAATCGATTAAAAGGAATTATAATGGTCATAATCGGCGCTTGTTTATGGGGGTTGTCAGGAACAGCAGCGCAACAACTTTTTCAATCCGAAAACGTTTCTACTGAATGGTTAGTTACCATTCGTCTGCTTATATCCGGCGTCATATTGCTCATTATTTCATCACTCGGAACGAGTAGAAAAGAGATATTCGGCATCTGGAAACAAAAATCTGATGCTAATAAAATGATTTTGTTTGGCCTATTCGGTATGCTTGCTGTACAGTACACGTATTTTGCTTCTATTAAAGAAGGAAATGCCGCCGTTGCAACATTATTGCAATATTTAGCTCCTATATTTATTTCTGTATACTTACTTTTCAAATGGAACGTTCGTCCATCAAAAATTGATTTTATTTCAATTACACTTTCATTAGTAGGGACTTTTCTATTACTAACAAACGGGTCTGTTCATAATTTGGCTGTTTCTACACCAGCTATCGTTTGGGGCATTTTATCTGGATTATCTCTCGCATTTTATAGCTTATATTCAAAGGAATTGTTAGAAAGATGGTCTTCATCCGTTATCGTTGGATGGGGCATGATTATTGGGGGTATTGGTGTAACGATTCTACACTTTATTTCTACAAACGAATTCATTTTATTATCGACTATGAAATATGTAAAACTAAGTACCCTACCGCTCATCACATTTGTCGTCATTTTCGGGACACTCATCGCATTTTATTTATACTTAGACAGCATACGATACCTTACTCCGAAAGAAACGACATTATTCGGTTGTACTGAACCACTCGCAGCTATTATTTCTTCTGTACTTATATTGCACGTACCGTTTCAATCTTTTCAGCTATTAGGGGCTTTTTGTGTCATTGTAATGGTGCTCATATTAAGCCAAAAACCGGATGAAGGGAAACCGAAATTAAAGCTTGTGAATGCGAAAAAGAAAAATATACAGTGAAAGGATTGAATTCACTATGCCTGTCCCTCAAAATTATAAAAAACCAGGAAGAGTTTCAGCAAAATCAATCGTTTTAAATCAACTACAAGATTGGATTATTGAAGGTGTTTTACAACCTGATGAAAAAATAAATGATGGGGAATTGGCGGAAGCACTAGGGGTTAGCAGAACACCTGTTAGAGAAGCTTTGCAAATATTAGAGCTTTCTGGGTTAGTCGAAATGATTCCCGGTCAAAAAACGAAAATTACTCCTATTAAATTTGAAGATGTATCTATCATTTATGAGACGATGGCTGGTCTTCACTCACTTATAGGAAAACAAGCACTACAAAAAATTACTGATGCTGATATTACACTACTTTCCGGGATAAATGATGCTTTTCAAAAATCTATCAATGAAAAAGATTCAAAACAAGCTTTAGATCTAGATATTCAATTTCACAATACCATCACCTCTATTGCTAAAAATCGATATATTGAACCTTTTCTAGAAAATATGCAGCTGCACGTTTTACGCCTTGAATATTTGTTTTTCCAAAACTTTGTTCCTGCGAGTCAGTCTATTGCAGAACATCACTCCATAATTCAAGCCCTACAAAAGCAAGATGAAAAACAAATGGAACAAATGATGTCTCAAAACTGGCTCCGTCCAATGAAAGAAATACAAAAAATGATTTCTATGAAATAATAATAGAGCTGGTTACACAAAAACGTAACCAGCTCATCTTTTAGTAATCTATATAGCTATGCCTGAATATCTGCATAATCTTCCATGTCTTCGTACTCTTTTTCCAGTTCCTCTAAAGACAGCTCGTATAATTGTCGGTCACGAATCTTAAACACACCTGCTCCAATTAACTCATCAATTAAATGCCTCTTACGATTTTCAACAGCAAAACGGAGTTGACTACTCATCTTTTAAAAAACTCCTTTCTACGATCATTGAAAATGATAATCTTTATCAATTACCACTTTTGATTATAAAAGATGACTCTTTATAAGTAAAGTAATTTCATGAAATATTTACCTTACAAAGTATTTGTGGCCACATTATATATATGTATGTCGTGCGAAAAATGTTATGACACTTTTTCTTATCCTTTTTCTTTCATACTTTGCAAGTTGTCTCACTATGATTAAATTCACCATCCATTTCTACTTGAATGGTGACATGTTCTACATGAAACTTCTCTTTTAATACATCCGTAGCCTCTTTTAATACACTTTGCGTTTCACTACCTTTAATAATCAAGTGGCAAGTTAATACTTGAAAATCCGATGTAACAGACCATATGTGCAAATCATGAACTTCTTTTACAATCGTAATATTTAATAAAGTACTTTTTACCTCTTCAACATTTATGTGTTGTGGTACACCTTCCATTAATATATGAACCGTATCACGTGTTACACGCCATCCACTAATAATGACTAAAATAGACACAAGAATACTAGCAATCGCATCTGCAGCAGTCCATCCGAAAAATTTAATAAATAGCGCAGCGATAATCGCTCCGACCGATCCTAATAGATCGCCTAATACGTGTAAGAAAGCACTTCTTAAATTCAAATTCCCCTTCACATCTCCGCCTCTCATTAATATCCAGGCTGATAAAATATTAATAAGTAGACCAAGTACTGCAATAATAAGCATCCCATTACTAGCAATCTCAACTGGTTCTTTAAAACGGCGAATTGCTTCAATAAAGATGTATACTGAAATAACAATAAGAACGACACCGTTACATAATGCCGCTAACATTTCGACTCGCTTATACCCGTATGTTTTTGCCGTTGTTGCTGTTTTTTCTCCAAGCTTGAACGCAAGTAAACTTAACGCTAAGGATACTGCATCACTTAACATATGTCCCGCGTCAGATAATAGTGCTAAGCTATTTGTTACAAATCCGCCAATAACTTCAGCAATCATAAAGCTTGTCGTTAATAGGAAGGCAATTAATAACGCTTTTTTATTTTTTGAATGACCGTGATCATGTGAATGTCCCATACTTATACTCCTTTAAGTGCAATATCTGTATGTTAGTATGAAACAAACTCCCCATCTTTATCCCGAATTAACGGGCAGTAAGACTCCCACTTCAAAATTCTGCTAGAGCAAAGAAGTTAGGTGGGAGCCCTGCTGCCCGTAAACGCCCGATTGGTGAAGGCTAATAATCAGTGGGGAAGAACAATACCCCCACCGATTAAAGTTTCACTTTATCCCGCTTCCTCTGTATACACACTTCGCTACTTTTCAAACAAGTCCTTTTTCTCAACAAAAAATAAGACTACTTCTTTTTCAGCTTCATATTGTTTACTAATGAAAGAATTTTTAAGGAGGTTACTAAAATGAAACGTTTATTTCTCTGTATGGAGCGTGAACTTGTTGTAGTGAAAGAACAATATGGTCACTTTGAAACAGCGTATCACTTACAAAATATGCAACCTACTTGTATCGCTGTTGATCCATTTCAAAAGAATCGTGTATATTGCGGCACATTTGGACGAGGCTTATGGTTAAGCGACGATGGCGGAGATTCGTGGAAACCGATTGGAGATTCATATCGTTACTTTGATTTCCCTAAAGAAGATGGTATTTTACATTCTTCGATTACTTCCATAACGATAAGCTCAAATGAACAAGTTAACGGCTATGGCGTCGTTTATGTCGGCACAGAACCGAGCGCTTTATTCCGTTCAGAAAATGGCGGTGAAACGTGGACTGAACTTAAAAATATGAAATCATTATTATCTTCTTATACGTGGGCTTTCCCACCTAGACCTTTTACCCATCACGTACGCTGGATTACAGTGGATCCAAACAATCCAAATACAATCCATGTTTCAATTGAAGCTGGTGCTGTTATTCAAAGTAATGATAGAGGGCATACTTGGATTGATAAAAAATTCGGTGCTCCTATCGATGCTCATCAATTACTCATGCACCCTGAAGCTCCAAATCGCCTTTATGCATCATGTGGTGACGGATTTATGGGTGGACCTGATCGTGCATACCTTGAAAGTTATAACAGTGGAAACAGTTGGATCTCATGCAGTGAAGGACTTGAACACCATTATTTATACAGCATGGCTATCGATCCGGCTGATTGCGATACAATTCTCGTTTCTGCCGCACCGAGTGCTGATCTCGCTCATCACCGTATCCCTTATGAATCTTATATTTATCGTAAAACGAAAGATACTCAGTTCCAGCAAGTACAGCAAGGACTACCATCTGCAATCGGTACAGTCATTTCAATGTTTGCAACAAATCAAGCAGAACCACATACGTTTTACACTTTAAATAACAATGGCGTGTTTCAATCCAATGATAGCGGTGAAACGTGGGAACAACTAAACATTACATGGAAAGAGGAATATAAAACGCAGCATCCGCATGCATTGCTCGTTACTAGTTCTTAACAAAAAGAGACTGCCTTCATTTAAGGCAGTCTCTTTATTTATTTCTTTAAATCAATGACAATATCATCTAACACTATATCTTTACTCTTCGCTTCTTTTTTCGGTACTTCTATTTTCTTCTCTTTCCCATTCACATACTCCACTCCACCATGATTTTCAGGTGTATGAACTTGCAAGTGCACGTGAGGTGTAATGATAAGCTTTGTGGCATTTTCGTTTAACTTTTGGAATGTAGCACTCCATCGAATATTGTAAGGATCTTTGCCACTTCCCCCATTTCCTTCACCCGAATAATCATTCCCTAAATCATCCTTAACCGTCAATTCAACATCTACACTATCCCATTCTTTCCTCGCACCCTTAGAAACTTCTTGATTGTAATAAAGAATAAATGAAACCGGCGACATTGCGACCTTTTCCATATTTACTTTTATACCTTCTTTTTCCGAACTTCCACCAATTGTTCTTTCTTTACTATCCACTGATTTTACAGTTAACGCAAAATTCCAATTTCCTTGTATTGATTTTTTCTTATCTGGCATTTCTATTCTCTCTATATTCCATCTAAAGTTTACTTTGTCCTTTTTATTACTATCATGATGCGTCGTTGTTACCATACCTACATACTTTTTTTCAGTAACTTTAGTCATTTTTCCACTTCCTGAACTACCATGAGCGTCCATTATATCCAATCCGCCTAATATGATAGGATCATTCCCTAAGTCTTGTTCACTTTCTAGTGAATACGTTATAGATACTGTTCTGCCATCAGAAATTACATCATTAATTGTAACCTTAACCCCATTACTCTCTCTCGTCATATTCAATTCAGTCGAAAACTCTTTATAATTTTCATATAATCCTGTTCTACCGTTATCTAAAAAGCGGAATATGTCACCTACAATTGGCAATCCTCCAGCATATGTAGGAAATCCGATACCGAGCGTTGCAACTGATAACCCTACTAAAATAGATGCAGCAGCAACACCCTTCTTCCAACTTTTCATCTTTTTCTTCGTACGTATCGATTGTTTTAAATTACGCTTCACTTTTTCTTTTTCAATTTCAGAAGCCTCAATTTCCTCAAGTTCTTTTTCATCTATATCAATATCATTTAATAGTTCATAAATGTCTTTCATATTGCACTACCTCCAAAACTAATATTCGTAGCATTTTGTTGTAGTTTCTTTTTCCCCCGGTACACTCGATTATCGATCGCTGCTCGAGTTAACCCTAACTTGTCACCTATTTCTTCTGTCTTCATACCGAGGAGATATTTCATAACGAACACCTTTTGATCTAAAGGTTCCAATTGATTAATAAGCTTCAATAACTCTTCCCTATCTTCCATAAGAATTAATTCGTCTTCTGCCGATTTTTCCGTAGTTATATGAAACTCATCTGAAATGATTTCTACTTTTTTAGTCGCTTTCCGGTAATAATCAATTGCCTTAAACTTTGCAATCGCTGCAATCCATTTTTTAAAATCACTCGGCTCTCCATGAAACTTATTTGCGTTATTCCAAATGGAAAGAAATATATCATTTACACATTCCTCTATCAATCCATCATTTTGAACTGGAAGAAGTACTTTGTGCGTTATCCCCTTTATGAGCGGTAAGTATGTATCGACAACAAATTCTAGCGCATCTTCTTTTTGCCGCTGTAATCTTTTTATAAAATTTTTCTCATTTGATTTCATGTAGCGATTCCCCTTATTTTTTTGTAAAAGCTTTTACACCCTATATAACGTTTTGGAAATTTTTTTCTCTCATCTTTTTTTATTTTTTGTATGTAATGGGATACTTTTCCTTAGCCATTGTCTCATATAAATATAAGCTTGAAGAAAATTTTCTCAAGTCTGTAATTCAATTAGTGTAGTACACTATTTATGCAGACACTCTTTAACCTGGTGTACATTTCATTTAATTAATCTACTTTTATAATTTTAAATTAGGAGATGAGATATGTATGTGTGGAATTACAGGTTGGGTAAATTGGAATAAGGATCTTTCCAATGAACATGTTATTTTAGAAAAGATGGCAAATAGTATTCAGCATCGCGGTCCGGATGCTGAAGGATTTTGGTTTTCACCTCGTGCGGCTTTTGCACACCGGCGTTTAATTGTTATTGATCCAGAAGGTGGGACACAGCCGAAGACATTTCGTGCTGGTGATTATACGTATGCTCTTACTTATAATGGAGAAATTTATAATTTCCGTGAGCTGAGAGAACAACTTCAAAAATGTGGTCATGCATTTGAAACGCATTCGGATACAGAGGTGTTACTACATGCTTATTTAGAATGGAAAGAAGACTGTGTACAACATTTAAACGGCATTTTCGCTTTCGCCTTATGGGATGATCAGAAGCAACAACTGTTTTTAGCACGCGATCATTTAGGCGTAAAGCCACTCTTTTATACAGAAAGAAATGACAGTATTATTTTCGGATCTGAAATTAAAGCATTATTAGCGCACCCATCTGTCCCTGCTGAAATTGATGCGGATGGCATAAATGAAATATTTGGATTAGGTTTATTTCGAACTCCAGGATGTGGTGTCTTTAAGCATATTCAAGAAGTTCGTGCTGGACATTCTATAACATTTACACGTGATAAAAAAGTAGTTAAGAAGTATTGGAATTTAGAAAGTAAGATTCATACAGACTCTACCAGAGACACATCTTCGCATATTTTATCTATTTTACAAGATACAGTGAAAAGACAATTAATTGCCGATGTTCCTCTCGTTTGTATGTTATCAGGCGGATTAGACTCTAGCGGTATTACTGCACTAGCGGGTAAAGAATTTGCAGTGGAAAATAAAACACTTCATACGTATTCCGTTGACTTTGTAAATAGCGCAAAAGATTTCGAGCTGACATTTGCTCGCACTGGTTTAGACGCTCCTTGGGTAAAACGTGTTTCTGAACATGTAGGGACATCGCATCATGATATTATTGTGAATGCTGAAGAATTAGCAAATCACTTATTCGTTCCCCTCCGTGCAAAAGATTTACCAAGTGCTGGCGAAATGGAAACTTCACTATATTTACTATTTTGCGAAATGAAAAAAGATGCAACTGTTGCTTTATCTGGAGAATCTGCTGATGAAGTATTCGGGGGATATCCTTGGTTTCATCAAGAAGAACTATTATATGTAGATAAGTTTCCATGGTTAACAAACTGGAAAAACACATCTTCTCTATTATTAAGCGACGTAACAACTCAATGTAATCCTGAGCATTATATTAATAAAAGATTCCATGAAGCTGTTCTTGAAGTCCCTACTCTTAAAGGTGAAAATAAAAAAGCAGCGAAACAACGTCAAATGTTTTATTTATTTTTAACCCGATTCCTTCCGTTCTTACTCGACCGTAAAGACCGCATGAGTATGGCTGTAGGATTTGAAGTTCGTGTACCGTTTTGCGATTATAGATTAGTTGAATATTTATGGAACGTTCCTTTCAACATAAAGAGCATTGATAATATTGAAAAAGGCATTTTACGTAGAGCACTGAAACCTGCTTTACCTGACGATGTACGCAATAGAAGAAAAAGTGCTTATCCAACTTCACAAGACCCACATTATTTACAAACGATCCGTAATTTATCACTCGACATGTGCAGTAATAAAAACAATCCTATTTTCTCACTTATTAATCATTCCACATTACTTGCCATTGCCGATCAAAGTAATAAAGAAATTAACAATTTTGAAGCAAGAAGTGCTATGGAATACATGCTTCAAGTAAATGAATGGTTAAAAACGTATCACATCCATATCGCGTAACAAAAAGGAGTTCAAGGATAAAAACCTTGAACTCCTTTTATATTAATTAGCGCATTGTTTATTTTCAGTGTCAATGGACCATCCAATAATTGTGGCACAATCTCTACCTTTCCACTGCAGTACATTTGTTAATACTGGTTCAATCTGCAAGCTATTTCCGTCGTGCAATATTTCTACTAAAGATTGATCATCATCAAACCTTCGTTTATCACACTCTAAAATACCGTCCGTTGCCATTACAATGTGATTCATTCCTTTTTCTAATCCCCTTACACCTGACGTAAAGCAAGGTGTATTCGCTGCAAAAATATTTTTCCTACCAATATATTCATAATTCTTCCGTTTATTTAATCGCTCTTTTCCATTCTTCGTTTTCTCAGAATGGAATAAATATGCGAAACAATCACCAACTGATAGCCAATATAAAAATTCGCCTTTTCGTAAACAAATTAAGCATGCAAGTTCCTCATCATCTTGATCACATTTTTCAATAAACAGCTCATCTGTAAATAACGCTAATAAATACATATGCGTATGATGAAAAGCTAAATGTATAGGATATGAAAACAACTCTTTTAGTTTTTCTTTTCTTTCTGAAATCGCTTCTATTATATAATGTATATTTTTCGTTTTGTGATGTGTATCAAAAATCATAACAAATTCAAATTGTAATTCAGGATCCCACCAAGCAAGCACTGCATCTCCTCGTTCATATGCATCACTCTCTTGATTTCCCCCATATACGCCGACTGAAAGAGGACCACATTTTTCAACATGTATTTCATCTACATACATCTGTTCATGACTCATCCATTTGAATGTATTCACAGCTATCATCCTCTCTCTTGCTAAATGTATACCTTTACACATAGATTACCTTATATTTCAATAAAAATAAACTTTTGCAACATTTTTTATCCAAATAAAAGGATTTTATTTCTATATCCACGAATATATCTTGTTATACGATATAAAAATAGGGGGATTTATCATTATGAAAGACATCAATCAATACTGGGAGAGCATTTATTATCACTTACGATATGAATATGAAGACAACCTTTCCCACCAAGCTATTCGTATTTTACAAATCGTTTCTCGTGAGAAAGATATAACAATTGGAAAAACTGCTTCTGAACTTGGTTTATCTCATAACACAGCGTCCGAACATGTAAAACGCCTTATTCAAAAAGGATTTATCATTAAAGAAAGAAACAAACAAGATGAAAGAGTTGTGAACCTTACATTAACGAAAGAAGGCATTGAAATATTAAAAAAGCATACTTTACTAGATAAAGAAAAGATAAAAATATTAGAATCACAGTTATCGAAAGAAGAACAACAATTAATTGAAAAAGCTTTTTCGTTATTAGCGAAGGAGGCAAAATATGCATTTCCTCGTTAAAGTAATCGTTTCGGCACTTATTATCGGCGTTATTACTGAAGTCGCTAAACATTATAGTACGATAGGTGGCTTTATTGCTGCCCTTCCTCTCGTAAGTTTACTGAGCCTATTTTGGATTTCTTTCGAAGGCGGGAATAAACAAGAATTGAGTCAATTTGCTTTAGGTGTATTATATGGATTTCCTGCATCCGCACTACTATTATTTATTGTTTATATCGGTTTAAAGAACTCCTTTTCACTTAGTACATCTATACTCTTCGGCATATGTGCCTGGTGTATCGTCTTTACTTGCCAAAAAGTATTTCAAGCTTAGGGGGAATTACTATTAATAGATCAGTAGAGATATTTGGACAAACTATAGAAGTATATAGGAGAGGTAGCAGTAAACAAACTGTAGTCATTCAAACAGGAATGGGATGCTCATTTTATGATTGGCTTCCTATTATAGAAAAGCTTTCACAAAAATTTACAGTCATTTCATATCATCGCCCAGGTTACGGAAAAAGTGAGCTAGGAACTAATCCACGTACAACAATGCAAGTCGTAAAAGAACTACATATGTTACTACATGAACTAGATATTTATGAGCCAATCATTTTAATCGGTCATTCCTATGGAGGTTTATGCGCACAACATTTTGCAATGTTACATGAAGATAGGCTGCAAGCAATTCTTTTAGTTGATTCTACTTCCATGAACTTACACCGATTAGATGAACTGCATTTACCGGTTTCTGATCAAACTGATTCTGATGATATGTGGCTACAAAAATATCATACTTACTCCAACATGGATGCAGAAGCACTTTATAATGAGCTAAAATCTATGCTCGTCAATACAACAAAACAGCATATCAAATTTTCTACATCTCCTTCCTTATATAAAGCGATAGCTTCTGAACTATCCGAGTGGAAAAATTGTTCTCGCTCAATAAAAAAACAACATAAAACATTAGAAATACCATTAATCGTTATCGGTAGAGATCCTCAATATTCTATTGCCCAATTGATTGAGGGCGGTATGCCAAAAGAAGAAGCTACACAACTTGAAGATATGTGGCAAGAACTTATTCGTGAACAATTAAATCTCTCAATAAACAGCCAGTACATTTTGGCTGAAGATGCTGGTCACGGTATAGAAAATGATCGCCCAGATACTATCATTGACGCCATTCACTCATTGTAAATAAAAAAGGAAGCAACTGAAGTTGCTTCCTTACTTATCTATTCATAGTCTTCTTCGTCATCATCAACTTCTTCATAATACGAACTCCCATTGCTTACATATATAGGACCATTCGCAACATCAATACGTAATACCCATGCCCATGGCACAGCTAAACGTTTATGTATTGCTCTCCAAAAATTCATTGATTTTCTTTCGTACTCCTGGAACTCCTGAAGTAATTCTTTATAGGAGGAACCGTCTAACTGAATATTTGCTTCTAATAAACGAGAATGGGCATAGTACTGTAACTCTAGTTCAGCAGCAATCTCCATTTCTTCTTCCGTTGCCATACCTATAATTGCTCCATCTGCTGGTGCGATTTCATATACGTTGTGAACTTCAATAAGCCCTTCTTTCTCTTTCTCAAACATGTAAACAGCCTCCTTTAACATATATTTTTTATGTTACAAAGTCATACTTCTACAATACCTTCTCTCTTTCCTCTTTTTTTGATAAACTTTTACAAAATATTTATCCGATGACCTGTTTTCTCTATTCTTTCAGCAGAAATGAAACGATTATTATCAAAAGTTAATTTATACACATCAGGCATGTGAAGTGCTTTCCAAAACTGAAAATCATATTTCGAATCAAAAAAATTCATCAGTAAAACCATAATATTCCCATGAGTACCTATTACAATATTCTTCCCCCTATATTTTTTCAATATATTTTGCATACATATTACAGCACGCCTTTGCGCTATATTACTTGATTCCCCGCCTTCGTATGCAAAAGTCCAGTCTTCCCACACTTTCTGAATAGCATCATTAAAATCATGTACCGGCTCTGTACTTAATAATCTTTCACGTAAATCTTCTTCTATTTGTATCGACAAAGTATATGTATTCGCAATTCCTTGCACAGTTTGAATCGCTCTTTTATATGGACTAGAAATCACAACATCAACCTTCTCATCTTTTAACAAGCTTGTTATGTTTTGTGCATCTAACCAGCCCTTCTCAGATAAGGGGCGTTTCCTTTCTTCCTTTGTATATGTAGAGTGAGCATGCCGCACGAAATATACTGTAGTCATTATTCAACTTCCTTTCTTAGTTTCAATCTATATTCCATGCAGTAAATAGGAAATCCTGTATCATGAATAGAAAAGAGCGCCTTTTAAAAAGCGCTCTTTTGTTTACATAATAAAATTATTCCGTTATAATTTATTTCTAAATTCTTCGCTTATGACAATATCTCGAATAAAGTAATCCATATTACTTAGAAGTTTTTCAAATTCTTTCTCACTTAAATTGTTCATCATAAAGACAATCTCAATCTTATTCCCTTTTTTATCAGTACCATAAAAACTATTTGCTAATACAAATGCCGTAGAACCACCTTTCTGTCCGGCATATTCGAACATTCCACCCCCTACTGTTCCTTTAAATATATTTTCAATCTCACTTTGCATTTGTTGTGTAAAATAGTTTCTGTTATTTATCTTTTCCATTAAACTCATGTAATCTTTCGCATTTGCACCTACTAACCGATCTGACCAAATACGTTGGGAGTCCATATCGGCTTTTAACAATATCTCCCGTTTCCCCCATTCTTTCTCGTCTTTCATCCATTCATGTATTTGCCATACATGCTTAACATATTCATCATTAGACATATTACGTAGCTTGTCCAATGCTTTATTTTGAGGAATATGCATTTCTTTTTCAGCATACCCCCTCATATACAATGCCGCTGTATACGCCGGATAAAATTCCTCGTGACTATTTAAGCCTAACTCTTTCAAACTTTCATTCACACGTGCTGTTCCAAGCTTGTCCAATAAATATGATGCGTTCGCATTCGAACTATATTGAATCATTCCTTTAACTACTTCCTCTAAAGAAGTTTGCCCATTGTTCACTAACCCTCTAGCTTTTACATCATCTAGCCATACAGGGTGTGCACCACCATCAGTATTCTTCACGTAGTATTTTTCTAATTCTTTCAATGAAATCTGCTCGTCTTTTCTTACCTTTCCTTCGGCCACTTGCTTAGCATATTCAATTGCTATAACGATTTTCGACATACTTGCTAGTGGTAATTTTTCATTTTCATTTAGTGATGTTAATATCTCACCATTTCTTTTAACGATTAAAGAAGCTGTTTTATCATCCTTATGTTCTTTTATATAATTTAGCACATAATTAGGATCTTCTTTTGAATTGACATATTCCTTCACTGAAAAGAAAGCTATATAGCCTACTATAGTAATTCCAGCTATAATTCCAACAACTTTTAACCCTCTCATAATACTCCCCCTAAAATAAACATATTATATATTATACTAAATAAATTTCCCTTTTTAAGTAAGAATTAGAGTATTTATACAAAAACGTTTCTTTTCTTAAAAAACAAAAAACATGCCTTCATTACGAGAGCATGTTTTGTGATATTTTTCACATTGTTTAGTTAAAAAATAAACTTTTTACTTACCATGATGTAACATTAAATCACTGAGTTCTTCTTCAATGTGATTTAATTTCGCAACGCCTTCTTTCCATTTATGAATATAACGTGAAACCCCAACGAAAAATAAAATAATAATTGTGGAAAGAATAATACCATACACGATAGCTACAGTACTCATAGTTACACTTCCTTGTAATTAGTTATGTTTTTATTATAAACCCTTTTCTTTTAAAATACTTCGATTTCAACTTTTTGTAACAAAATTGATTTTTCTAACATTTCGTTCATAAAAATGGCATATTTTTCACAAATTATACAAAACTTCACCATATGTACTATTACCATATGAGTTATATTGTTAAATAGGATAAAGTGAAATTTTAGTCAGTAAGGGGTATCTATCCCACACTGATTATTAGCCCGCACCAACCAGGCTTTTACGGACCGTTACTGTGAGATAAAGGGGATGAAATACTATGACAACTTGGTTTATTGTAATGTTAGTTGTATTTGGGGCATTTAAAATTATCGTTTCTAGCCTTCCTAACTCTGTTATTGAATCCATTATTAGCAAGTACGAAACACATCCACAACTTGAAGAAGAGAATGTGACTGTTACAATCAATGGAAATAACTTAGAAGGCGAAAAGAAATCCAAAATTATTCATGATTTTAACGAAGGTTTATTTTTAGATCGCTATTATGCACCACCACACAATGAGGGCACTCCTTTAATTATCAATGCAAAACGTGGCAAAAAAGATTTTATCTTTTATATTTATAGTCATGAAGAACATGTCGACGTTGTAAAGCAATATAAAAAGAAGGTAGTTGCTTATAGTTTACGCTCTAAAAACCTTCAAAATAATGATATGTTCGTATCAGCTGATTTAGCTTAATACTCATATATTAGAAAAAGGAATCCATATGTCTACGGATTCCTTTTTTCCTATACATGTTAAGTCAATTCTACACATTCCATTGCAAGTGAATATACATTTTCATATCCTGCTATGCTAAGCTTTTTCTGTAATCGATCCGTATCCTCTTTCAAGGCGTGTACTAGCACCGTATGTTCTGGTAATAATTTATTTAACATCGCCTTAACATCACTTATACTTTGATGAACCTTATACGGAACTCGTCCCACTCTACATCCTATACCTACCTGCTCTTTCATAACCTTTTCTGCAAAACTCCCTTTAGCAATATGTCCCGTAAAGATAATAGAATTTCGTTCTTCATGCCGAAGTTGTTCATAATATAACTGCGCTCGTTTCGTTTGCATATTCGCATCACTCATTACAACTATTCCGTAACTATTTTGCATACAAATGTCATTATCCATAACTATTATGTTTTCTTTTAAACTTTCCATAATCCACTCAAGTTCTTCATTATTTTTCATCCAACTTTTATATGTGAACATCTCTTCAAATCCAACCAATATTTCTTTATCTACTATAATTGGAAGTTCTTTATATCTTTCATATAAATACAATACGATATCTTGCGCCCTACCTAGTGGGGGCAATGGTAGTAATGCTATCCCTTTATTTTGTGCAACTCGTTCAATTTCCGCACATAGTTCGTCTACCCGTTCATTTTGCGAAACATCATCAGTGTGATAAGCAGCATCTACGATTGCAATTTTTATATCGCGATACAATTTCTCAGGTAAATTAGCTCGTAGTATATTAGACTCTGCTGAATAATCACCAGAATAAAATACGTATGTATTACACATATCCACTAAAAACCAAACAGCTCCTAATACATGCCCACTATAGCCCCATTGAAACCGCAATGTAGGAGTAACCTGTATCCATTCATTTGGATTACTCATCTCATCAATACATACATAATTTAAATCTTTAATATTTTGATCGTTATAAGGTAAATTCCGCCCTTGTGTCAGATTGTAGTCTCTCCATTTCCCATAATAAGTTGGAAGTTGCTCCTTCGTATAACGAGTCGTCCAAATTTTTTTCTTATATCCATACTTCGCTAATAAAGGTAAACCCATCGTATGATCTTCATGAATATGTGATAAAAATACCGCATCTAAAAATGGAACAATTTCTCTCTCTATTTTTGGATAACTATCCACATATGATCGATTAATACCACAATCAAATAATATTTTTGTCTCTTTATTTTTTATAAAATAACAAGAGCGGCCGTATTCTCCTGCTCCTCCCCATACTTCCATCCTCATCATGCTACCCCTTTTCGTTTTTGCTCCATATGTTGCAGAAGTAATAAGCACATTGTTGTAAGTCCAACAGAAACAACGGCCATCGCCATTCCTATAGATACTTCCCCTTGTTCAAATTGAGCAAAAATAAACGTTGCTGACGTTTCTACTGATGGAGGTAGTACGAGAAGCGACGCTACTAACTCTCTTATCGAAATCGTAAATGTCATCGCCCACCCAGCAAGAATTCCTGGAATAATAAGAGGCAATATTATTTTTCTAAAAATATAAATATAATTTCCAGAAAAAACGCTTCCCGCCTGTATAAGAGAATCATCAATTTGTCCGAGCGAAGCTTTTACATACTGCACCGTATAAGGTAGAAAAAGAACCACATACGTTACGATAACCATGACAGGTGTATTGTAAATTGATATAGGCATATATGGTGAATTCCAAAATAAAATAAGCCCTACAACCATCACTATTCCTGGTACCATATTCGGTAACATACCGCACATATCAAGCCCTTTTTCAGAGGGATTTTTCCCCTTTCGAATCATAAGTGCCAAAAAGACCCCAACAATTACAGCAACAATCGCTGTTACGAGTGAAAAAAGAAAACTGTTCCATAAAGCTTCTAGTCCTGGAGACCCAATTGTAAACAATGCCTCATAATGGCTTGTTGTAAAGTTATTTACATGTAAGCCACCGCCTCTTAATTTTGATAACGAAGCAATCAGTATAGAAAAGTATGGGATTCCAATTGATACTATTAATAAACCAATTACATAAACCCACGCTACAACACGTGTAACTATAGACAAAGTATATCTTTTAGATTTCACACCTTTTCCACTAACCATTGCATATGAGTACTTTCGGTTCAATACATTTTGCATATACCAAATGAGCATACAAGCACTAAGTAATAAAGATGATAATGCTGTTGCACTACTAAAATCAATTGGCCAACTCGAAATAAATTTATGGATTTCTGATGTTAGCACATGAAATCCTATTCTACGTCCGAATGTAGCCGGTGTTCCAAATTCTGCAATCGTCTTTACGAAAACAAGTAAAGCACCCATTACATAACTTGATACTAATCACGGTAATATTATTTTTCTTAAACGATAGAAAAAACTTCCGCCATGAACCGCTGCCGCTTCCTCTTTACTACTCCCAATCTGAAGTAACGTGTTTTTCAGCATGAAATAAAGGAATGGGAATAAATGCAGACTCATAATTAAAACCATACCTCCTAAACTAAAAAACGATGATGAAATCGTCTTTAGCATCGGAAAAAATTGTTCAAAGTAGCCGTTAGGTTGCATAAACAAAATCCAGCCCATCGATCCGATATAAGGCGGCGTCATAAATGGAATCATAAAAACAATATCCAACTTACTATACTTTCCTACATCTGTTTTGCTCATAATGAACGCTAATGGAAATGCAAATATGGTAGCTCCTATTACAACGAGTACACCTAGAACCATCGAATTCAGAAAAACCCCAGCTAATCCACCACTCTGCATCACTTCAAAAGGCTTTAAAAAATTCCAACTGCTATTTTCATATACACTAGAAAATAAAATGAGAAAAAGCGGAATGACGATTAACATCGCCACAAGTAACAACGCTACCGTCATTCCAACTTGTCTTACTGATACGAATCGATTTACCATGTAATCACCATCTTATTGAAATACTTTCTTAAATTGTTTTCCTATTTCATCTTGTTCTTTCTCAACTGTTTTCCAATCAATATTTAATACTGGGATTTCTTCCACATTCGGTCTATTTTCAGCTTTTATATCTGCTCTACCAGGCAATAAATATGCTTTAGAAACTTGTTTCTGTACATCATCTGATAATAAATAATCAATAAACTCTTTTGCACCTTCTACATTTTTACTATCCTTCATAATCCCCGCTGCACGTGGACTAATGACTGTTCCGCTTTTCGGATAGACAATATCAACCGGTTCGCCCTTTGCTTTTGCACTGTACGTCATATAATCAACGCCAGCAATTACCATATCTTTCGCACCTGTTACAACTGGATCTAACGCTTCTTGGTTTGCCCCTGCTACTGTAACTTCATTTTTCTTAAGCTGTTCAAATAAATTCCATCCATCTTTTCCATTCTTTTTCACGTATCCTGTTACAAAGTCTAAAGCCGATCCTGAAAGTGCTGGATCTGGAAGATTCACTTTCCCTTTCCATTCTCCTTTCGTTATATCGCTCCAATCTTCCGGCGCTGTCTTCACATTTTTTGTGTTGTACACAATTCCTAATGCTGAAGCACTATACCCGAAATAATGTCCTTTATCATCCGACCATTCTGGACGAAGCTTATCAGCTTGTTTCGCTTCTTTATAAGCTAACGTTTGACCATCTTTCTTTAATCCTTCCATCGCTGGTAAAGAAGCGAGTACGACAATGTCAACGACTGGATTTTTCTTTTCAGCTTCCATTCTCGCTAAAATCTTACCAGTTGTTCCTTGAAACATTTCTACTTTTATACCGCTTTTCTTTTCAAAGTCCTTTTGAATTTTTTCTGCTAATCCTTTTGGCCCTGCACTATATACAACAATTTTCTTTTCATTAGTATTTTTACTTTTTGCATCTGCATTACCTGTCTTTGAACTACAACCTGTTACTACTGCAGAAAATAGTAAAGTGCATACAAATAAAGACTTAAGCGAACTGAATTTCTTCATACGATTCTCCCCCTATATGATGAATACATTTTTTTGGTACATGTAACGATACCAGTTTACCGACGCTTAGCTTACTGTTGTGATAAGCTGTCCATACACCTAATGTCCCCATATTTACTTTTACTTCATAACGTTCTCCTACATAAGTAACGTGCTGAATTTCACCTGTATACGTATCGCACACTTCATTTTTTGTCCAGTTCACGTGCTCTGGACGAATCATTTGTTTATTCTCTACAAGCCAATTTGCCTTACCAACAAATTTTGCAACAAATTCATGAGACGGTTTCACATAAATATCTTCTGGTGTTCCTTTTTGTAATACTTCTCCTTGTTTCATAACAATAATTTGATCTGACATTGACATAGCTTCTGTTTGATCGTGAGTTACATACAATGCCGTTAAACCAATGGAATGAACGATATCCATAAGTTCTAATCGCATTTCTTCTCGCAAAATTGCATCAAGTGCACTAAGCGGTTCATCGAACAAAATAAAATGAGGTTTTGTTACAATTGCTCTAGCAAATGCGACACGTTGCTGCTGTCCACCAGAAAGTTCATGTGGATATCTTTTCTCCATACCTTGCAGGCGAACTCGCTTTATCGCATCCTCTACCTTTTCTCTTAATTGTTTCGTTTGCTTTGTAGCCCTTAAACCAAATGCAACATTTTCAAATACAGTCATATGCGGCCATAAAGCAAAATCTTGAAATACCATACCGATATTCCGTTCATGAGGAGATGTTTTTATTTTTTTTGTCGAAGAATACATGCACTTATCTCCAAAATATATTTCACCTTTATCTGGTTCTTCAAGCCCTGCAATCATTCTAAGTAAAGTCGTTTTCCCGCATCCCGAAGGTCCTAAAAGTGTAGTGAATTCTCCTTTTTTCATTACAATCTGTAACGGCTTTAACGCCTGCGTTTTTCCAAATGCCTTTTCTAATCCATGAATTTTAATATCCATCGTTTCACCTCTATCCCCTCATTCTTAACCTGCTTTCATTCTATCTGGAAGATTTATACTGAATGTTAATGTACTGTAAAGATTAAATTAAAAAATCTCTAATAAACTATTTATTTCTATAGATTTTTTCTATAGTTAGAAGAAAAAGGGGTCAATTTATCATGAATCTCTTAAAATTAGAAATTGTAGTGCTTATTAAGAAATACAAAAAGCTTACGATTGTTGCAGAAAAACTTGGTGTTAAACAACCTACTATTACCTTTCATATAAAAAGCTTAGAAGAGGAACTCGGTGTGTCTTTATTTGAATTACGTTCTGGAAGATATTTCTTAACAGAGGCTGGAGAAGCATTGCATCATTATGCTTGTAAAATAGATGCACTTATGAAAGAAGCTAGGCGGGTCACACAAGAGTTTAAGGATTTTAATAAAGGCGCTATAACAATTGGTGCTAGTTATGTACCAGCGACTTATCTTTTACCAGAAGTTGTACACCAATTTCAATGCGAATTTCCCAATATAAAAATAACACTCATGGTAAAAACAGCTCCTGAAATTCGAACGATGCTACAAAATCATGAAATTGATCTCGGGATAATTTCTGCTGCACCATTTGATGAACCACTTTTAAAACAAACGAATATAATACCTGATACACTTGTTCTTGCTTTTTCCAAAGAACATCATTTTTCTAAAAAAGAAAATGTATCATTACAAGATATCGAGAAGGAGCGTATACTATTGCATCGTAACCCATCTACAACGAGAGATTTACTTACACAATGGACGTTAGCACATAACATTACATTCCAATCTGAAATTGAATTAGATTCATTAGAAACGTTGAAACAAATTTTAAAATATGGTAATGGTGTCGCCTTTATTTCTAAACTTGCTATTGAACAAGAAGTACAGCGAAATGAGCTATGCTATATACCGATCCCTGATTTTGAATTTCAGCGTAATATTTATACCATTCATCATGAGGACAGGTGGAATTCTAAAATAATTTCTTTTTTACTACATAGCATTACTTCTTTTACAGAAAAAAATTAAAAGGCTGTCGTTATACACGACAGCCTTTTAAACTATAACTCTATTTATTTTTCTTTTCCTCAATTTTTACTTGTGCCTCTTCAGCCTTATCTAATGCTTCTGAAACTTTCTTCTCTTTTTCTTTTACATCATCTATACTATCAACAGCTTTAATCAATTTATCGATTCCTTCTTCATCTACCTTTTTTCGTTTCGCTACTCTTTCATTTACTTTTTCTTCAACATCTTTTGCTTTTTGAAGCATATTTTCTGCATTTGATTTCACAGCTTTCTCAAGTGCATCGTCTTTTTTCTTTTGCAACACTTCATTTGCAATGTCTTTCGTTTCTAAATACTTACCGTCTTTTAATGCTGTCGCACCGTGATCCAATAACTGAGCGACTTCTTTATATGCCTTCGCTTCATTTCCTGATTTCTCTTTTTCCGCTTTTTCAAACCATATAATCGCATCACTATATTTTTCATTTTTCAATGATTGCATACCTGTTTCAATATACGTGTCATAATTGCTACATCCAGTCATTACGACTAACAGAAAAAGCATAACAAAACTTAATTTTTTCATGATGTTTTCTCCTTTTCTTTGCCTGCTCACTTTACTTTAACATACATGAAAAAGAGTTTCAAAAACTAAAATACTAATTTGGTCATTTTTATTTTATTAAAATTTTCTTTTAAGCTGACACATTCACTTTTCTTTTCGCCATATGCTGCTTTACTCCAACTAATACAACTAACAATAATCCTCCACCTATTGTCATCATAACAATGCTAGTAGGTAACATATCTAATAATAATCCATATACAATCATACCGAGCGGTGCGATTGCAGTAGCAATTGTTTCAAGTAGGCCGAACACACGCCCTAAATAGCTCGGATCTGTCGTCTTTTGCATATGTACTTGCATCGGAATATTTACAATCATAATTGATATACCAGTTAACATCATAAAAGCAATATAGTAAATAAAACTTGCTACTTTCGGAATGGTAACTAACAATGGGAAGACTGTACATAAACTCAAACCCGCAAATAAAAACAGTCCACTATAAATAGAACGAAACGGATTATTCACTTCTTTACGCACTGATAAAGCAATCGCACCCATTAACATCCCGACTGCTAACATTCCCTCTACAGTACCGAGTTGCTTTGAAGATAAATGCAATGTATGGACGATAATGTATGGAAGTGCAACTGTTAGCCCACACGCAAAAAAGTTTACCCACAATGCTATTTTCATTAAACCATATATTTCATGCTGTCGTTTTACATATGAAAAACCTTCTTTTATACTCGTCAAGAAATGCTCTTTACTCTCAGCCACTTCTTTTTTATATAAATCAAATACAATAAATAATTGCAAAATAACCGCTAAAAAGAACGTAATACTATTTAACAAAAAGAACGACTTAATTGAAAAGAAACCAAATACAACTCCACCAATAATCGGACCTAAAATATTTGATAAAGAAGCTGCCGTTTGATTTAAAGCACTCGCTTTTTGAATACGCCCTTCATCTACTAAACTCGGAATAGACGAAGTTAATGCAACAGAATAAAAACTTGCACAAATTGATAATAATGCTGCTGAAATATAAATAAAAAGAAGTGATGGTCCAAATATAGTAGCAAGAATAAACATAATAAGCATCGTTAAGCTACTTAATAAATCAGTGCCAATGACAAGCCATTTTCGATTAACACGGTCTGCTACAGCACCTGCAATCGGACCACAGATCATCCTTGGAAGTGATCCGCAAACGAGCGTAGTAGCAAACCCCATCCCTGAACCAGTTGTCTTTAATACGTATAACCCCATTGCGAACGTATAAATACCTGCCCCTAGCAAAGACGTCATCTTTCCAATCATCATTAAAATAATATTTCTCGTTGCAATCTTCATTTTTGAATCATTTGGAACTATACTTACATCCCCCATTATGACACTCTCCCCTTAAAAGTTAAATTGTGTTAAACTTATTATATAATTAACTTTCCAATTTTTACAACAAAAAGTTAAATTGTATTTAACTTTTTTAATTATAAAGGAGCAATACTATGGCAACTCTCGGAGAAAAAATTAAAGCATTACGAAAAGAAAAAAAACTTACACAAACAGCACTAGCAGGTTCCGAATTGACAAAAAGCATGCTTAGTCAAATTGAAAATGGAAAAGCTACACCTTCCATGAAAACATTACAATATATCGCTGAAAAACTTGAATGTGAAACGAGTTTTTTACTAGAAGAAGATGATGCAGAAATTGCAGAACTTATTCAAAAAATGGAGGAACTAATAAAGACAAATAAATGCGATGAAGTATATGATACTTTACTACCTATCGTTCAAAAAGAGCTACCTTCTACTTTAAATACGGCTCGTATATATAAACAGTTCATAACTGGAGCAGCTATTATGAACGATTATAATATTGAATATTACGTCGAAACCGCTATTTCTATATTTGAAAAATATACTTTATATCGAGAAAGCACTGAAACGAAACTACTGTTTTACTATATGCTCTTCAAACGTAAAAAATATAAAGAATGTTTACAGATGATTACCATTATTCGTGATGAATATAAAACGAAGAATTTAGAAATGGATCTTATTACACATATACAGTTATACTTAAAAGAAGCAATTATTTTACTCGCATATGGCAATTATGAAAAATGTGAAAGAGTCATCTTAGATGCACTTGCCTTTTCCAAAAAACATCAAGTGTATTATAAAACAGATGATTTTTATCGTATTTTATCTTATCAAAAAATCATTACGGCGGATAAAGAAAGATATTTATATTACATAAAAAAATCTGAGCAATTTGCCATTTTTACAGAAGATACTTTATCCGCTGCAAATATAGATATATTAAAAGCTTATTACTACAATACAATTACGAATGAATATACAATCGCATTAGAACATTTAGAACAATTTCGAGAAAAACTAAAAGATGAACCAATTTTTCAAGACGATGGATTATATTATCTTGAAAAAGGAAAATCTTTGTATGGTTTAAAACGTTACGAAGAAGCTTTGGAAACATTACAACGCGCTATCATACCAGATTATATGAGCCATCCACTTGATCAATCATGGTTATTAACAGCTGGATCTTATCGTGCCCTTTGCTATATAGAACTTCAAGATAAAAAATCTGCCCTGAAAGAAGCAAAAGAAGCAGTTCAAGCGATAGATAGCTATCCGGATTCCATCTTTTCTTCTTTTATTAAAGAAACATTACAAATAATACAAAAACTTTAAGAATGTCTCGAAATGGTATATTATTCCTCATTTTTTAGCAAAGATAATAATAATGGGAGGAATATAAATGAATATACAACGCGCAAAAGAGCTTTCAGAGTCATCAGAAGAAGCCAATGTCAGTTTTCAAGGCATGCCTGTTATGATTCAACACGTTGACGAAAGTAACGAAACCGCCCGCATATATGAAGTACAAAACCCAGGACGCGAATTAACAGTTCCAGTTAATAGCTTAGAGGAAATATAAGCAATGCCACTTCAATTTTTTGAAGTGGCATTTTTTTTAATTAGTATAAATAAGATGAAACTTTAATCAGTGGGGGTTTATCCATCCTCCACTAATTATTAGCCCACAAATAGCTTGATAAAAATAGGATTTCTCAATTATAATTCTGTGAGAAATCCTATAGCACATTCATTTCAACATTTAATTTTTCCGTTCCCCATAAATTAACAAACGATATTTACTTGATGTATACGGTTCACATGTTAATAATGTCGCTCGGTCTTTTCCTTTCGTGATGGAAAGTTTCTCCGTATCATTTGGATAAATTACTTCTTGCCCTACTACTTCATAAGTTAATTTCTTACCAAGAATATTAATATAAAATTCATCTCCTTTTTGTAATTTATTAATATATCGAAACATTGTAGCACCTTGATAGCCACGATGCCCTGCTAATACCGTATGTGTACTTTCACCACCAATAGGCAAGGATGTTCCTTCTATTTGTCCTACCCCTTTACTTAAATTCTTCTCACTTGCCCCCATATAAATAGGTAGTTCTTCATTAATTTTTGGTATCGTAATAGAACCCAGTACTCCATCTGTACTATTAATTTTTTGCACATATGTACTGCTTTTAGTATTGTTAGAAAATGGATCTTCCATATGAAAAGTCGTTCCTTGTAACGATTGATTATATTCATTCATTTTTACAAATTCTCTAGAAACCTCATCCAAACTTAATTTACTCACTATTTTTTCATAGTTTGTTACTTTTGTACTATACAAATAATGATTCATATAATTTGTAATGATTGGATATAAAAATATTCCTAATCCACAAACAAACAGTATAATACTAACAAGTACCCTTTTCATACTTTCACCACACACTATTTAAGTTTGCTTTTTCTTTTTATTTTTATTTTTATATAGATTGCGAGTATAAATAACAACACGATTGCTATTGCAACATACATTGTCCAATCTTCTTGTGACACAGGTTTAGAGCTCTCTTCTTTTTCCTTTACTTTCGCATCATACGGGATTTGATGTCCTCTCACTAATAAACGATGTGTATTTGAACCATATGGCGTACATGTTATGAGAGTTGCATAATCTTGACCTTTCACAACTAATAAGTCATCCGTTTCATTCGGTAATACAACTTTAATTTGATCGACTTTATAAGCAAGTACTTTATCTAATGAATGGATATAAAAAACATCTCCGTTTTCTATTTTATCTAAATGCGTAAATAATAACGCCGATGGTAAACCTCTATGGCCAGTTAAAACAGTATGTGTACTTTCACCACCTACAGGTAAAGATGATTTGGAAAGATGACCTACTCCACGGCTCAGTACATCCTCAGAAGTCCCTTCGTAAATGGGAAGTTTCACATCAATTTTGGGGATTTCTATATACCCCATCGCGTCACCAACATTTAACACATCTACATATGAATTAGTATTTTCACTTTTCTCTTCACCGAATGGATCAGCAAATGTTTGGCTAGAACTTTGAACCGCTTTATTATATTCTTCCGCCTGTTTTTTCTACGCTCAATTTCTTTTTGCTGAAGTTCTTTCACTTTTTTATCATACGTGCTTACTTCTGAATAATGCGCTCTTGTTGCTAACCAATTACTCAAAGTAGGATATAGAAATATACCAAGACCTAATAGAAAAATGCATCCAAAAATAATGTTACGTTTCATAGCATACCCCTTTAAGTAAAATGAAATATAGAAAAGAGGAAGTAATTCACACTTCCTCTTTTCATTTCAAGCCACTATCATTCTACAAAACTTATTTTACAGCTTTTCTTCTAAAGAATACAAACGCCGCCATAAGCATTAATCCTAGACCGACTACTGTAAATAAAATTGTTCCCATACCACCTGTTGCAGGAATAATCCAACCGTTCTTATTATTCTCAACCGTTAATTTAATCGTTTGTTGATCCGCATTAATTTTCACTTGAATTGGATCTCTCAATAGTTGGTATGACCCAGTTGTTCCATCTTCTTTTTTATAAGTAGGCGCCTTTGTTTCTACAATTTGGTACTCTCCGTATGGAATGTTATTCCACGTAATAACACCATTTTTATCTGATACACCTTTTACTTCTTTCCCTTCCACTACAACTACTTTTCCGTCCTTATCTCTTAATTCAAACTCTGCACCTTCTAATACTTTATTCGTTCCTGTTTCAACCTTTTTCAATGTAATACCACCTGTTGTAGGTGTAACAATAACTGGTTTTGTTTCTTTTTCTCCCGTTACATCTTCATTATTTATAAAATCGATTTTTGCCTTATTCGGAATTTCTACTCCTGTTTCTACTCCCTCTTTAATTTGTGCTTTAATTTGTAAATGAAGCTCTTTCTTTCCAACTAGTTCTGCAAAATTTTTAACAGTTGCTGTTACTTTTTGTCCGTCTACAGCAACTTCTACAACACTTGAATCAACTTCTTTTCCATCAATTTTCACAATCGGTTTTCCTTGAATTACTAATCTACCATCTAAATTATCCGTTACAACATACTTCTTATAAGTTGTAATATCTTCTGGAATTAACGTTTTAACATCATAATTAAAATCTGTTTTCGGATTGATTGCTAATTTTTCTAGTTCACCATTAATCTTTTTATCAATTGTTGGTTCAAGTTCATTTTTTACTTTTACGCCTTCTACTTTACCTGATTTAATTGCCCCATCTTCACTAATTGTTCCTGACTCTGTAATTTTAAATTCATATGTCTTCTTAATTAACACGTAACCATCTGGCGCCTTAGTTTCTTGGAAATAATACTCACCATACTCTAAACCTTGTACACGGATCGCACCATCTGTACCTGTTACTAAACCTGTCTTTACTACAGTGCCATCTTTCTTAAACAAACTAAATTCCGCACCTTTTAATGCTTTGCCTTGATCACCTATTTTAATTAATTCTACTGCTCCACGCTTCGTTTCATTCTTTGGATAAATATGAACATCATAGTTTAAAACTTTACCGTCTTTGTTTGTCATTGGAATATCTACTGTATACGTATTTTTATTTAAATTAACGTGTGCTGGACCAGCAACTTCTTTTACTTCATAACGCCCTAATTCAAGATCTTTAAATGCTACAATTCCGTCTTCACCTGTTGTTATTGTAATTGGGGTTGCATCCTTAACTTCCTTTACAGCCTCTTTTACAATCTCACCATCATTTGAAATCTTTTCAAATGATAGAATTTTTTTAATTTCAAATGTTACACCCTTTAATGGTTTCGCTCCATCAGGAACTTTTTGACCTGGCTGACCATTCCCTTCCTCAGCTGGCTCGGTTCCTTTTTCTTGCTCATACTTATGAATTGTTAAAGATCCTGTTTTTGATGATTCCGCCTGCACAAATAAGTTCGGTATTGCAGAAAAAGCTAGTAAACAAATTAAAAACATATGAAACACTTTTTTCATTTTTTTGTCCCCTTTTCTAAAAACTTATTATTTTTTATATGCTGCTAAAGCTTCTTCTTTTTTCGCAAAAATAACCATACAGTCACTAACATCAACATTCCACCAATTAAGTAAAAAATAGTCGTTCCGGTACCTCCTGTTTCAGGAATTTCCCATTCATTCTTCGTATTTTCTACTCGTATTTTTTGGATTGGTGTTTTTGCTGTGATTTCAACTTCAATTGGATCCCTTAAAAGCATGTAACCTTCTGGTGCCTTAATTTCTTTGATTGTATATTTTCCAAATAACAATTGATTGAAAATCGCTTTGCCATTCTCATCGGTTGTTAGCGTCCCTATTTCTTTTCCATCCTTATCCAAAACTTGAAATACTGCATTTCTTAATTTCTTATTCGCGTCTTTAGCATCCACCTTCTCAATTTCTAATTGACCAATTGGTGGTACAACTTTAGCCTCATTTGAAACTGTAGACTTATTGTCAAACAATAATTCCGCCTTATTCGGAATTCCACCTTTCACTACATACTTTGAAATTTCTTCAATAGATGCAGTTACGGAAATTTTCGATTTAATATAGAGCGTATAAGTTTGACCAGCTAAATACGCATAACTCTCATCTTTCTTCGGTAATTCTACTATTACTTTCTTTGTCTTCTCATCAATTTGTGGCTTTACATCCACCACTTCTCCTTTTGTATTAAAGAGCTTTACTTCTATAATATCTAGAATATCTTCTACATCATCTTGTAATACTATTTTCCCTAGCTTTGCAACATCATTACCAAACTTATAATTTACATTCCATGTAAACTCTTCATCTTTAGTTTGTAGCGTGGCTTTTTCTACATTTTTTTCATCTAGATCTGTAACAGTTTTTGTTACTTCTGGCTTTTCTGTTGGCGGGACGACTTTTACCTCATTTGAAACAAGAGCGGTATTATCTAATCGTAGCTCTGCTTTATTCGGCACTCCGCCCTTTACTAAGTATTTCGCTATTTCTTCATCAGACGTACTCTCTGCAATTTTTGATTTAATATAGAGTGTGTACGTTTGACCAGCTAAGTAGGAATAACCTTCGTCTTTCTTTGGTAATTCTACGGTTACTTTCTTTGTCTTCTCATCAATTTGTGGTTTTACTTCCACCACTTCTCCTTTTGCATTGACAAGCTTCACTTCTAAAATATCTAAAATATCTTCTACATCATCTTGGAGTACTACTTTCCCTAACCCTGCAACATCATTACCAAATTTATAATTTACATTCCATGTAAACTCTTCATTTCGTACTTTTAATGTTGCTTTCTCTACATTTTTTTCATCTTTATCTGAAACTGTCTTACTAACTTTTGATTCTTCCTTTGGCGGAACTACCTTTACTTCATTAGAAACGAATGGTTTATTATCTAACACTAATTCCGCTTTGTTCGGAATTCCACCTTTTACTACATATTTCGCTATTTCAGAAGGTAATACATTATCTCCAATTTTAGATGTAATCTGTAATGTATACACTTCACCTGTTAAATACTTATAACTACTATCTTTTTTAGGGATTTCTACAGTTACCTTTTTCGTTACCTGATCGATTTCCGGCGAAATATTTACTACTTCCCCTTTTTTGTTAACAACTTTAACATTAACAACATCCAAAATATCTTCTACATCATCTTGTAAAACAATTGAATTAAAGCTACTTGGATTATTTCCAAATTCATATACAACATTCCAAGTGAACTTCTCCTGCAAATTAGATAACGTTGCCTTCTCTACATCCTTTTCATCACTATCAGAAACAGTTTTACGTAATTTCGGCTCTTCAATCGGCGGAATTACTTTCACCTCATTGGAAATCGTTGGATTATTATCCAATACCAATTGTGCGGTATTCGGGATACCACCTGTTGTAATGTATCGTTTTAAAACTTCAATACTTGTTCCCTGTTTTATTTTCGCTTGAATTGTTAATTTATATTGTTGTCCAGCTAAATATGCATAAGAATTATTTTGCATTGGTAAATTGTATATCACATTTGCTTTCTCTTTATCTATTACCGGTTGAACTGGAATTGTTTCGCCTTTTGCATTTGTTAATTTTGCACTTACAATGTCTAAAATATCTTCTAAATCATCCTGCAAAACAATCTTCTTTTTCGACTCGACATCATATCCAAAATTGAAATTCACATCATATGTAAATTCTTCATCAATAGTAGTTAATGATGCACTGTCTACTTGTTTTTGATCTAAATCAGATACTTTCTTTGTTACTTCATTTAAACACTTCGTTGCATTGGGATTTCCTTTCGCTTTTGTAGATGGAATCGTAACTTTCTGATCATATGACATAAAATAACCGCTCGCTACATCAAAATCTTTTGTTTGTGGTTTACTTTCTTTTACCTTATAGGTAAGCGTATATGAGCCTTCCGGTTCTCCATCCAAATCCCAGACTAATTGATTATCTTTTAATATAGGTTTCTTCGTATATCCATTAGGACCAGATACATTGAAATCTAACACTTGTAAATCCTTATTAAAATCTAGAACCATTCGATCCTTTTCTTTTTTCGTAACTTTCGTCACTGTTTCGATTAAATTCTTTGTAAATTCTTCAATATCATTTGATAGAACAAACCATTCTGGTTTCGTTGCCATCTTTTGTAACTCTTGTCTTGCATATGGTCCTACTTCTTTATCGTATTTATCATAATATTGATTGGACGCTGATAAGAATTTCTTATCCTCCCAAAAAGCCGTCACTAATTTATAACCTGCATTTTTCACCTTTTGAGTCTCATCAGTTACTTCTTTTAAAGCTCCTGCATAATCTTGCCTGTACTCATTTGATGTGACATTACCATAAACCGGATCCGATACTTGATTGGATAACTTATAAATATAACCATCTTTTCGAATGTTAGCCACACCATCTGTAATGAGTAAAAAAACAGTTTCTCGGTCTGGATCATTTGGGCCTTTCGCTTTTTCATACTCATTTAAAGCGAATTGAACGCCACTTGCAGTTGGTGTACCACTATTTGGATTAATTCTATCAATACCAGCCTTTGCAGAAACAAAATTATTATTTAATTTCGCTTGCATAATTGTTTTAATCCCATTACCTTTTTGTTCCAATACTTTACCAGACATATTTTTGTAACCAACATAATCTTGATAACTTGTTACCATAACGCGATCAGTTTGAGGGTCTAACTCATCAACGATATTTTTTAGTGCATCTTTTACCTTACCTATCGTATTTGCAAAACTCCCACTAGCATCTTGCACAATGACTAAATCCACTTTCTTTTTAATGTTAGGCCATTGAAATGTTAACTTTCCTTCATGTTCTCTTAAACACATATTTGCTGTTTCTTTTGTTGTTATGCTGTGATTAATATTGTTTACTACCGTTAAAGCAAAGGCATTTAAACCTGGTATCAACAACTGCAGCAACAGTAGAAGTGTTAAGATAACAGGCATTTGCTTCTTCACTAATTATTTCTCCCCCTTCCCTAATACAAAATTTTCATAGCATAATACTCACAAATGTTTTCAAGTAAATTCATCTCCCCAAAACCGCGAAACCTTCCTCCCTTATTAAATCCAAATTATTGAAAACATCTATATAATTGAAAATTATACCAACACAATCTAATAATTCAATGTATTCAGAAAAAATCGCATATTAAGATGCATTAATCATACAATGAAATAAAATAGCGGCTACCTAGCCTTTGCTATCCTAAAAAACATGTTCTTTCATATGTAACTATATTTTTACGTGAAAAAATCTATAATACAGTTAAGTCTTAAAAACTATATACTATATAAAAAAAATTTCACTCTTCTTCCACATACAAAAAAAGAATATTTATTCACTTATATTTCTTCAAATAAACACAATTATTTTTCTTATTTTTCCTAAACCTATTTTGGTGAAAATATATTGTAAACAAAATTAATCATTATAAATTACGAATAGTCAAGTTAATTTTTCATGTATATCACTTACTACTATAAATAAAATTATCCTTCTATCATTCTTTACTATAATAGTATATTTGATGGTGTTTCTAATCATTATGGATATTTTTGATTATAAAACAATACATTTGATAACCATATCTTTTCATAATCAACAACATCCTCAATATGATAAACTTATTAAAAATCTATAAGGGGGACAATTATAATGAAAAAGGGGCAATATAATAGCGATTCTTATTATGCAGTCATCTTCACTTCAAAACTATCAAGTGATACAACAGACTATAATATTGTTTCAGAAAAGATGGAACAACTTGCACAACAGCAACCTGGATTTTTAGGTGTAGAAAGTGCACGTGATAATTCGGGACTCGGAATTACTATTTCTTATTGGGATTCACTTGAAGCAATTGAAAATTGGAAAAAAAACGCCTTACATAAAGAAGCAAAAAAAAGAGGCCATGAACAATGGTATGAAAACTTCCACCTGCGTATCTGCCTTGTTGAGAAAGAATATAAGTTTCATAGAGGTACCTTGTAACTTATGAAGAAAAAATTGGCTCTCGTTGTTGTTCATGAAATATACGGTGTGAATGATCATATGCAGCACGTTATAGACCACTTCACATCATCTAATACAGATGTATTCTGTCCTAACCTTCTACAACTACAAAATTCATTTCATTATAGTGATGAAGAAAAAGCATATCAATATTTTATGAATCACATTGGATTTGATTATGGGAAAGAACAAATTAATGAGGTAATTTCTACCCTTTCAAATGATTACACGCATATAGGACTTATCAGCTTTAATGTTGGGGCTACCATCGCTTGGCTCTGTAGTAACAATCCAAAAATGGATTTTATCATCGGATGTTACGGTTCACGTATACGCGACTATTTACAAACAAAACCTACTTGCGCTACATTACTTATTTTTCCTGAAAAAGACAATACCCTCCTTGATCAAAGCATTACATCAACAAGACAATCCATTATTAGAAATAAACAACTACATGGTGATCATGGATTTTTAAATCCGTACACTGAAAAATATAACAAGCAATCTACAAAGCACATATACAATATAATAGATTCGATTCTTATGAAAACTATCTTATAAAGAAAGGAGTTCTATATGTCGCTTACACTACTATTACTTATATTCATAATAATTCCCTTTTTTTCAGCATTAACCCTCATTTTTATGACAGTAAAAAAAGGGACATTTTTAAACCGACCACACTTACAATCATTCATTGTATGCACTCTATTCTTTGCAAATTGGATATTATATTTAACAAATTTTTATTCATTACTACCTGAGAAATTTAGTCAATTTATATTCCTACCTATTTGGTTTTTCCTTTGCGTTTTAGGTTTAATCGTTTTCGCACGCGAATGGAAAAACAATCGTGTTTTTTCCATATCTATCGGTTTTCTTTCTTTTATTAGTTTTCTATTTGGATTATTGTTATTAGTGCTTTCGGGAATGTAAAATAGAAGAAAGAAAAGCCAAACATCAACTTTTCTTCCTTCTATTTTTATCTTTAGATTTCACTGTCACTGATTCACAAGGTGTATAATAAATTTGAGGTGTCGCCTTATCAACAAACATCATAAACGTAATGAAGCCGACAATAAAGAAAATAAATAACGTTAATAAAATTGCTCCTATCGTTAAAAGTATCATAACACCACCCCTATATGTTTCATATTATTACACTGTTCGCTATTATATGAATGGAATCCTTTTTAGAAAAAGAAACGTAACAAAATAATCACAATGACGCCTGTTAATACTGTTCCTAATAGACTACGAGTATATATTGCAACAAGAAATGTTGGAATTGCCGCAATAATATAATCCCACTGCACTGTCTCGTGCATAAATAGTACTTGAGCTAAAAGTGCTGCTAATATCGCAATTGGTATGTAATTTAACCATTTTAAACCCCAGTCTGGAATTTGTAGTTTACTAAATACGAGAAGAGGTAAAATACGCGGCACGAGTGTGACAGCTCCTGCTGCTAGTAAAAGTAATAATACGTCTAATCTCATTTCCATTTTTCAATCACCACTCCAATCGTCGCAGCTAGTAATGTTGCGATAATAACTGCTATACTATCTGGCATAAACAAGTGTGAAACGTATGCAATAATAATAGCTACAATTGCAACGGTAAGATGAATTGCTAGTTTCGGTTTACTACTTATTAGCTGAAGAACAAATAATCCGATAAACATTGCTGGTAATGCATAATCCATCCCGTACGTATGTGGATCTGGTATCCATTCACCAAAAAGTCCACCGATAATCGTAGCGATAATCCAATTTAAATATGCTGTTACATTAAGCCCCATCATCCATTTCTCGCCTAAATAGCCTTTTTGCGCTGCTTGTTGCACTGCAACACCGAAAGTTTCATCTGTAATTTGCGAACCAATTATTAAGTTTTTAAATAGAGGAATCTTTGTGAAGTAAGGTGCGAGTGCCGCACTCATTAATAAGTGGCGTAAATTAACAAAGAACACGGTAAAAATAATTGCGGAAGCAGGAGCACCAGCTGCATACATACCAGCTAATATAAATTGGGCAGAACCTGCATAAATTAAAGTGGACATAAAAGCAATTTCAATGATGGAGAAACCTGCTGTTTTTGCAATAACACCAGCTGCTATACCAATGCTCAAATATCCAAATACAGTTGGTAAACAATCCTTTACGCCTTGTTGAAATGTATCCTCGCTCTGCAATGTCATATGTGCCTGAGCTTTATTCACCTTTCTCTCCCTCCATTTCTTCCATACTACGTTTTCCTGTTACGACGTGAACTAAATCTATATTTTCTCGCCATAACGTATCTAACTTATCAGCTCCAAATTCCTTCGTAATCTCTTCCACCATAATGTCATGCCGCACATACTCCGTAGCAACGAGAACTAAAGCTGGGTCGTACGTTGTAACGGCCCATGAAGTGCTATCATTTGAGAAGTTAGCAATTAACACTTCTTCCCCATCACGTGCGATAACAGTTAACTGACCACCCATTCTCTTTTCAACAACGTGAGGCGTCATATAATTATGATGAAATGTCGCTCCTATTTTTGTTTCTGGGGCACCAAATAAGATTGAAAATATATGTACTCCTTCCGCTTCCTTTGTATGAATAAACGGTTCAATCTCATGCACTTGATCTTCCCATACAGAAATCCATAACTCTTCCTTTGCTCTACTAATTATATTGCATATTTCTTTCAAAACACGATCATTTGAGCGAATATGCGAAATTACATCAATTTGTCGCTCCTGCTCTAAACAATTTAATTTTTGGTCTAAAAATTCAAATGATTTTTCAAAGTCTTTTCGCATTCGATCCATTAATTCGGTAGCTGGTACTGGTACATATTTCACTGGTTCAGAAGGAACTAAATGTACTGCACCTTTATCCATCAACTTGCCAAGTACTTCATAAATCATTGAACGGGGTACACCTGTTTGTTTACTAACTTCATAACCTGTTACTGGATAATGTTTTAATAATCCAATGTACGCTTTGCATTCATATTGGGAAAAACCTAGCTTTTGTAACTCTTTTATTATTTCATCCATCGGTAACCCCTCACAATCTAAATAGCTCTCATTTTAAAACGATGCATTCATTTTATATTAGTAGTTATTATTATACCTACTAATATAAAAAAGAAGACCTCTAAAGTCAATTGATAATTCTGAAATTTCAACACAAAAGAAAAAGCCTTCTTATGAAAGTCTTTTTCTGCATACTATTCTACTTATTTTAACAGCAAAGTATTTGATAAAGTCCCCTCTAAATGTTCACGCAAAGTTGAACCTGTATACTCTTCCCTAAATACACCCGCTTTCACAAATAACGGAATAACCTCACTAAAGAATAGATCCAATGATTTCTGAGGCCCACCTGGAATTGCAATAAATCCATCTAGTGCTCTTGCTTCAAATCTTTCCATAATTTGCTGGAATACGTCTTGTGGTGTACCAATCGCAACCCAATGAGCAGAACCAACAACTTCTGGTCGTTCTAGTATTTGATCAACAGTTGGTTCATTTTTAATGATGAAATTCCGTAATAATTCGGCATGTGTTTTACTACGTACAGTTTTCTCCCTGCTTGGCAGCATATCTTCAGTTACCTTACTTTCTAACGGAATCCCTCTAACGTCTAGTCCGAGAACCATTTCAAGTAAAGCGTATCTCTTCTCTTTTGTGAGATGTTGATGAGCTTGCCTGTGCATTTCTAACGCTTCTTCATATGTATCGCCAATAAAGAAATATAAACCAGGCAATACACGTATATCATCTTTCGTTCGGCCATGTTGCTCTGCTCTTCTTCTCAAATCTTGACGAAGTTCAATTCCTGACCCTACATCTGGCATTGCGGCGAAAATTGCATCCGCAACAGAAGCAGCGAAATTCCGACCAGGCTCTGAGGCACCCGCTTGAAATAACGGCATTTCTCCAGAAATGTGCTGTGGGACATTAAGTGGACCTTTCACCTCAAAATGCTCACCACGATGCTCAATAGGCTTTACCATCTCTCTAATTACATCTGCGTTATCTTCTTTCAAAACCTCATAAGGATGACTCCTCCAAAGTTTTCTTACTAACTCTGTACATTCTGCCGCTTTCGCGTATCGTTCCTCAGATGGTGGCATCCCTGCCTCACCAAAGTTTTCAGCACCGTCAATTGATGTGACAATGTTCCATCCTACTCGGCCATTGCTAATCCAATTTAAAGATTGTAGTTGCCTCGCTAGTATGTATGGTGGATAAAATGATGTTGAAGCTGTCGTAACAACTCCAATTTTTTCTGTTGCATACGCAATAGCAGTAAATAATAATGCTGGATCTAAAATTACATTCCCCTTATTACGAGCAATTAAATCTGGATGCGCCACTAAATAGTCGGCTTTAAAAACAAAATCTAACTTCGATTTTTCTGCTTGTTTCGCTAACTCTACTTGTTCATCAATTCCCGAATTAAACTCACTCTCTTGCTCTTTCTTTCTAGAAATTAAACATAATCCAATGCAAAGTTGTTTTTTTGTAGACATATACACACCATCCCCTTGTTTTTAATTCACTTAGTTAAGCAAATGTTGCTGTCATTATGAAATTCCATTCTTGTGAAAATAGATAAAATGATATTGATAATCATTATCATTTTATGATGTAACTGTAATAAAAGCAATAATAAAAAAGGACTTCCGTTAACGGAAGTCTCCTATTTCAATATTTCATTTGCTTCTTTTTCATAAATTTTATCAAACGAAGTCATAACACGCTGCGATGCTTGAATCATCTTTTGACTCGTCATAAGATTTGCCATCTCTTTCGTCATATCTACATTTGAATTTTCTAGCATATGATTTTTTACTGCCCCTGTTCCGTTCGGTAAATCAGCAATGTTTCCTTCTGCTAGTGTAAAGCTTTTGTTCTCTCTTTGTACGAGACGTGCATTCGCTTCTGCATCTACTGTTTTTGTTTGCAACTGTGCAATTACTATTCTCTTAATATCTGGTTTTTGCAAAGTTCCATCGTTAACTTCTTTATAGATTTCTCCATTATTAGATACGAAGAAATCAACATTTTCAGGAATACGAATACGTTCATTATTTACATCCATAACATAGGCACCAGATGATGTTTGCAGGTAACGATCACTATTTAATGTAAAACTACCATCTCTCGTTAAAAACGTTTCATCATTTTTAGATGTAACGAAAAATGATGATGTTCCGGCCGTACCGTCATCTAAAAAGAAATCTGTAGCACTATTTGTCATTTGTATATTTCCTTGTACTAAGTTCACATGCGTTGCGGCTGGTACTACAGCGTAATCGACCGAACCGATATTTGTCACAGCCCCATCTCCGCGGCGATATGTGTCTTGTACATCAAATACTTTAGAAGTCATATTTTCTGCTTTAAATCCTGTCGTTTGAGCATTTGCAACGTTATTCGAATGAACATTAATGCGCTGCATGTAATTCATCATACCCATAGAACCTATATAAAGACCGTTCATACTCGTTTGAATAAGGCAGACGCCTTATTCTTCACCTCTTTTCTATGATGTTTGCAACATTTGTTTTGCTAAATGTTCAGCTGTAGCGATATGTATATGTTGCTTCACGTCCTGTCCATCTGTCATTAATACAATGGGAGCCGATGATACCGCTGGAATTTTCAACAATTCACCACTACTCGCTGTTTCATCAAATTTCGTAAACACGATACCATCTATATGAATATCTTTAAAGTTCGTAATGATTTCAATCATATCTTTACTCTTCATAGAAGCTGATAACGTTAAACAAATATAATCTGGTTCTACTTGTCCCATCGTTTCAATCATTTCTTCCACTGTATCTGACGTACGATAATTTTTCCCGGCTGTATCTATTAAAATATAATCGACGCGTGCTTCTTCTTTAAAATACGTAAGTGCTCTTGTCATTGCAGCTTCATCACGCACAGCGATTACTTCTGATCCAATTGTCTTTACGTAATCTTGCAGTTGCTGTACTGTCCCAATGCGCGAATGGTCTGTCGTAATAAAACCAACCGTTTTTTTCTTACCGTGAAATTGCCATGCCATTTTCGCAAGTGTCGTCGTTTTCCCAACACCAGTTGGACCGATTAACGCAATGGTTTGTACTTCTTTTTCAAATACGTTTTCCGTATTGAAATGAGATCTCATATCTTCCAATATGTATCCGATGACTTCTTCTTCTGTAATCATCGTTGCATTTTCAAACTTCACTTTTAATTTTTCAGCATATGCATGAATGAAATATTGTTCCACATCGTTTTGTTCTAGCATCCGAATTAATTTTTGAATAATAAACGGTACAGATTCTTGCTTTTCTTTTTTTACAAATACTTCTTCTTTCTTTACAGGAATAGCTCGTTTCACAGCAGGCTGTTTTTTCGTTACTTTCGTCGCTTCCGTATGTTTCACAACGACGATTCCTTTTTCACACAGCTTTAATAGTTTCTCTTTCTTTCTTGCCCATTCTTCACTATTTCCTGTTTGCATCGCTGCGTACGGCATAGAAGTCGTTACGTTTTCTAAATTGTGCAAGACCGATTGAATTCCATTTACCTTCACAATTTCTTCAGAAGGTTCATTTACAACATTCATTAATTGGTCATGAAACTCGGCTATGCCTTCTTTACTTTCTTCCTTTTTATCTTCAGGAAAAGCGACTAGCATTTCATAATTCTTCTTCCAAAAAAACGGGATATTTCGTTTTACACTTTCATCGACAACGTAGTAATAATCTGTACCATATTGGTCAAATAACTTTCGATACAATTCATTTTTCGAAGCTGCTTTTATTCGCATTAACGCTTCTTTTTTTTCTGTACTTTCCATTACTTCACCCCCTACTATTCAATATAAGCAATTTGATCTACAACAATTTCCGGTGCTAATTCGCTAATACAAAGTACTTGCGCTTCTACTTGATAACGCTCAAGAAGTCTTACAATCGCAAATCTGAAATCTTTTCTACGCGTTAATAAAACTGGTTCTCTTCCCATTAAACGAGCTTGTTTAAAGACACGTTGTACTTGCTCAACAACACGTGTTTCTAAATCTAAATCCCAGTTTAATAAGTAGCCTTGGTATGAATTATTCACAACATCCGCATCTAACTCTATTGAATCAGAGAAAAGCGCTGCATATATTTTACCGTCAGGATTTTTCGCATTTTCACAAATAACTTTTGAAATACATTCACGAACGAATGACGTTACACCGTCAACATGGTTTTGATAAATTTCTTTTCCATCAATAATACCTTCGATAATGGTTGGTAAATCACGAATAGAAATACCTTCTTTTAGCAGTTGTTTAATAACATTTTGAACGAGTGATAAGTCAATTTCCTTCTTCTTAATCTCTTCTAATAAAACCCCGTTATCATTTTCAAGCGAGTTAATTAAGTCTTTTACATGTTGACGCTGAATTAACTCATGAAGATTACGTCGAACGACAACATCTAAATGCGTTATTAATATGCTAAGTGGCTCTAATACTTGATAGCCTTTCATTTGTGCATCTTGTACCATATGCTCTAAAATCCAATATCCATCTTCACCGAAAATCGGATCTTTCGCTGGTTCTGCATCTAAATCGGCCATTACATTCGGTGTTTTCAGTGCTAATAAGTAACCTGATTTTAAAACACCTTCAGCTGCCTTCGCACCTTTAATACGAATAATGTAACGTCCACGTGGTCTAAAACTCGTATTATCTTTAAAGTTAATTCCAGGCACGTTAATACCAAGGTCAGTAATAATCGACTTCCTCATCAGAACAACTTTATCACGAGCTGTTTCCCCGTTAATTTTCTGCTTTACAAGTGCCGCTAAATCTAAGCCGAGTTCTACAATAATTGGATATTTATCTGTAAATACTCCGAATGAATCTTCCACTTGTTGGAGTTGCTCATCTTCCCCTTGAATCATTTCTATTTCTTTTTGAAGCTCGTCTTCTTTTTCTTTCTTTATTCGGTTTTTATTACGAATTCCTAAGAAGATAATTGTTCCACCAACGAGTGCGAATGGTAGGAACGGTAGTGGAGTAAAAATACCCATTGCGATAAATAAACCACCAAGCGCATAGACAACTACTTCATGCGCTAATAACTCTTTAAAGATACCTTCTGTTACTGTATCCGGTGAACCGTCAAATACACGTGTTACGATAATACCAGTTGAAATCGCAAGCATTAGCGATCCAATTTGGTTTACGATTCCGTCACCGACAGTTAACTGTGTATAGTGAATAGCTGCTTCAGCAAAACTCATGCCTTGCTGCATCATGCCGACAATTAAACCGAAAATAATGTTTACGAATAAAATAACGATACCGAAAATAACGTCCCCTTTAATGAACTTCCCGGCACCATCCATCGCCCCGTAAAACTCTGTTTCCATATTTAATTTTTTCGTTTTGCTTGTGCATCTTTCTCAGTAATAATGCGCTGGTTTAAATCAGCATCGATAGACATTTGTTTCCCTGGTAAAGAATCAAGTGTAAAACGTGCTGCAACTTCAGCTGTACGAGATGCACCGTTTGCAACGATAAACTGGAATATGATTAATACTGTAAAAATAACGATACCAATTAATAAGTTCCCGCCAATTACGAACTGGCCGAACTCTTCAATAACATGACCGGCATTTCCGTCTGTCAAAATCGCTCGCGTCGTCGATACGTTAATCGATACGCGGAAAATCCCGATTAATAACAACATCGTTGGAAATGACTTTAATTCATCCCACTCGTTAATACTTGTCGCTCGCATATAAATAAGCACTGACATACTTAGTAGAAAAACGATAATAATATCAAGTATAAATGGTGGAAGCGGAATTAAGAGCGCCACTACGAATGACGCTGCTAAAAAGATAGAAAAATAGGTTCTTGCAGAATCTATCTTAAACAAAGAGATCTCCTCCAAACGCGCTATTATACTTCAAGTTCATTCGTTTGAATTAAATAGCGCATAACTTCAATTACAGCTACGTATAAATCTTCTGGAATCGTCTCATCTTCCTCGACTTGATAATATAAAGAACGAGCGAGCGGACGGTTTTCCACCATCGGTATTTCTTGTTCACGGGCAAGCGTTCGTATGTATAATGCGAGCTCATCTTCCCCTTTTGCAACGACAATTGGCGCCGCATCAACTTGTTTATTGTAACGAAGTACGACTGAAATATGCGTCGGATTATTTACAATAAACGTTGCACCATCCATCTTTTTTGCAATGGTCCCTTGCAAGATGGCTTGCATAAAGTTTTTTCGTTTCCCCTTTACTTGTGGATCCCCTTCATTATCTTTATGCTCTCGTTTTACTTCTTCTTTTTTCATTTTAATATCTTGTTCGTACTCCCACTTTTGATAAATGAAATCAATAATGGAAAGAACGATTAAAATAATTAAAATAGCTAAAAAGATAAATTTAATTTGCCTAATAATTTCAGTAAGTGACGCAGTCCAGTTAAATCCAATCATACTCACGATCTTCTCTAAATTCTTTTTAAAAAGAACGTACGCAACGTAACCGATTAATCCCATATAAAACAGTGATTTCAAAATATCTACTAAACTTTTACGACTAAATAGTCTCGTAAAATAGTTTTTCGGATTTATACGTGATGCTTTCGGCTTAATGACTTTAGAAGAAAATAAGAAACCGACTTGAATCATATAATTGAATAAATGAAAAGCGTATACGAGTATTAATATAGGAGCCGATACTTTTAGTAGCAAAATCCCCATTAAATAAAAATACTCGGTCGAATCTGTATTTTTTCCGATTTGATCAAACAGCACCGCTACGGAATTGGCAATCTCATAACCGAGCCAATCCCCAAAGAAATAAACGACAACTGCTAATACGAGAATGGAAAATAAATTATTTAAATCTTTACTCCGGGCAATATTCCCTTCTTCACGCGATTTTTTACGCTTCTGCGGGGTGGCCTTTTCTGTTTTATTATCCTTTGCCATACGCGTCCCCCTACTTTGTTAAGAAAAAGTTAAATAGAGTCGTATACTCTTCCAGTAATACATCTGTCATATTTTTAAACACATAACCGAGCATCGGTACACTCATCGCAATAAATAAAATACCACACGTAATTTTAATCACATACGCATTCATAAAAACGTTTAATTGCGGTGCATTTTTTGCGATTAAAATTAGGACGAAATTAATAATGAATAAGCTTCCCATAAGCGGAAGAGCAATTTCAACCGCTGATGTAATCGCAAATAATAACGTTGCGAGTAGACTATCTAAAAAACTAGTCGTCAGCAATTTTGAAATCGCCTCTGTATATTGAAACGACTTTAAAATCGTGGCAACGAAATAATTAATGCCGCCAAGTGAAATAAAAATAAGAAGAAAAAATATATCAAAAATTGTTGATAGTAAAGTAGACTGTGATCCTGCATTCACATCAAATAAACTTGCCTGTGATAAGCCGATATCAAAGTCTAAAATATGCCCGGCCATTTTTGGAATGTTCCACAGCATTTCTACAATTTTTGAAAGTGATAATCCAATTACAATTTGCGTTCCTGCATAAGCAGCTACATCCCAAACTGTCTTTATGTGAGAGACATCAATTTGATCTGCCACTGTAATCGAAAGACCTAGTCCAAATGTAACCTTTGCCATCGCTGGAATCGATCGACCTGAAAAAAACGGTAAAAAATATAAAAATGAAGTAATGCGGCAAAACGCAAAAAACGTCGCCGCCCATAATTCCATATTCATTTCGGTTCACCTATCTTAATACGAACGCAAGAGCGATGGAATTTTATCAAATAAATCTAAAATAAGCGTCGTTAACTCTTGAAACATCCACGGACCTAAAATGATAATAACGAGTACAATACTCGCCATTTTCGGTAAAAACGTCAGCGTTTGCTCTTGAATTTGCATCATCGCCATAATGACAGCGATAATAATAACGACAATCATACTTACACCGGCAACCGGCATTAAAATCATAACCCCTTTATAAAAAAAGGTTTGAAAAATATCTATAATTGGTGACGTATTCATTTATATGACTCCTATCACATAGCCTCAAACGCTTCAGGCGACCGTTTTAAACATAATATCGACGATTTTTGTATATCCACCTAAATATACGAAAATAAGTATTTTGAATGGTAAACTTAAAATCATCGGCGGTACCATCATCATCCCAAGGTACATTAAAAGTGTACTAATAATTAAATCAATAAAGACAAACGCTAAATAAATGAACATCCCTGTAAGTAACCCTTTTTGAATTTGCGTTAATGTAAAGGATGGCACAAGCGTAAATAGTGAAAGATCCTTCATGTCTTTCGGCAACTCTTCTCCGCGCACTTTCAGCATCATTTTCAAATCATGCTTATACGTATGCTTCGACATATAATCTTTCATAATTGGAGCTGTCGTCTCCGCAGCTTGACTTACTGTTATTTTTTCTTTTGTCATCGGGTCCCACACATCACTCTTTAACTGTCCAAGTACTGGCTGCATCGTAAATAGTGATAAAAATAATGCAAGTCCAACAAGCACTTGGTTTGGTGGTAAATTCATAACCCCAAGTCCTTGACGAGTAATCCCAAGAACAATCATGAAATAAGTAAAATGCGTAAATAAAAGAACGATAGAAGAAGATAATGATAGAAGGGTAACGAGTGCGAATAGTTGTACACTTGAATTACTCGTAAACTCTTTTCCATTTTCGAAATTAATAAAACCGTTCGGGGCTGCATACGCTGGATTTACAAAAACAAATGAAAAAATAATAGAAAATACGAAAATAACGGCAAATAACGATAACTGTTTCTTTATTCTCATGATGGATCCTCTACTTTTTTCGTTTCACTCTTCACCGCGTCTTCTAGTGCTTGTTGAAACTGATTTCCTGCCCCTGTTAATTGCACAGATTGCACACCGTTATTACTAATAACAGTGAACACTTGCCTCCCATCCACTTCAAACAAAAAGGCGCTCGTTTGATGATTTAAATACACGCCGTCTTTCACTTGAATATGGCCATTTTCACCTTGCTTAAAAAACTGCTGTTTACGCGTCTTTTTCGTCATATAATATGCACCATAGCCGAGCGCACCAAACAGTAAAACGACTTGAAATAAGGTCGTCATATACGACATATGACTCCTCCTCTACTCTTTATCCTGCATTTGATTTTGTGCCTTCATAAGCGCTGCATGTTTCTTGTCAGCTTCAATTTCAGAAATAATAATGCCGAACTTCTCATCCATTACTATCGCTTCACCAATACCGACTTTCATATCGCTTAAATATACATCTACTTTATGTCCTAAATTTTTCTCTACTTCAAGAACATCGCCAATTTTTAATTGCTTCACATCACCGAGCGTAATAGATGATTTCCCAAGCTTTACACCAAGTTCAATCGAAATATCTGAAACGGTATCAATATGTGCCTTCCCCGCTTCATTTCGCTTTCTTGCAAATTCTTCCAACCCCATTAATGACACAGGAGATACTTCATGTTTCATATGGATCCTCCTACTCTATAAAACTTTTAAATAGAAGCGCCTTACGCGTTCCATCTTTCCCTATAAAACAATTAAATTTATGTTTTCCATCTACATAACCACGTAGTTGGTCTGTTACTTTCGTATGAAGCGGAATTATATCGCCTTCTTCAATTTGCTCAATCTCGCCCATTGTCATCTTCTGCTCACCAATCGCAACGTGTACAGACTTATACACTTGATTTACTTTCACTTCTACTTCAGATGTATACTTTTTACGCTTATCCGAAGAATGTTCGACAATATTTTCAGACGTTAACTTATCCATAATTTCTTCAACAGATAAGAATGGAATCCCGATACGAACTGTCGTATTCCAAAAATCTGTTTTCATATTTACGTTCAGTAATGAAATAATATCGCTCGCTGTCGTAATCTTCAGCGCATTTGGATCTGTCTCCGTCGTTACAAATTTCGGCTTTATCGCAACAACGCTTTCAAATGATTGTTGTAAATTTTTACAAAGAAGAGCAAATATATTATCAAGCGTTAAAAACTCAAACGCAGTTAACGGTCTGCGCATCGTAAAATTACGCTTACTATCCCCGCCAAGCCAGCATTCATGAATATAAATAACGAACGCTAAATCAATTTCAATTACAATTTCTCCAAGCTCTGGAAGGCCGAGATCAATAACGCAATATAAATAGTAATCTTTCGGCATTTTCTCCACATACTCACTCGTAAACGGAACTTGTTCAACAGTCGACGGCTCTAGTTCAATCGGAATACGCATACGAGCTGAAAACGTCTGTGACGTCTGTTTTCCAAAAGTCGACGCAATCGCTTGCAAACTACGTAAATGCTCAACACCGAACTTCTCCGGTCTATTAAAATCGTACTCTTGAAATTTATCTTGTTTCCCTGCTTCTTGTGCGAAAGCTGGCATTTCCTCGCCTTCATTTACCGCCTTCAGCAGGGCATCAATTTGCTCTTGGCTTAATTTATCGCCACTCATGAAAATCCCCTTCCCTACCTTTTCAATTCAACAATTTCAACGTACATTTTTCCATTCTTCGTCAAAATATTTCCGGTTCCAATCTCTTCATTCTCAAGCATAATAAGCACCGTATTTTTCTTTGAATTTTCAAGACGATACAATGTACCTTTCGTAATATGAAGCAGATCTTTAATTTTCTTTTTCGTATTTCCGATTTCAAAATAAATCGTTAACGGAATATCATCTTGTAGTTTCAAATCTAGCCAACTCCCATCTCATGTTCTCTATTTATATAAATGAAATTTCTTATTTCGAAACGTCTATATTCAATATTTTCTTTATATATCCTTGCGTTTCTTTAAATGGTGGTACGCCTCCGTACTTTCTCACATTACCAGGACCAGCATTATAAGAAGCAAGTGCTAGTACGAGATCACCGTTATTTTTCTTTAAATAACCGCTTAACTCTTTCACACCACCTTCAATACTTTCAGCTGGTGAAAATGGATTTTTTATACCCATCTCTTTCACATTTGCTGGCATAAGCTGCATCAGCCCCATCGCTCCTGCATGTGACACCGTTTTCGGATTAAAATTAGACTCTACTTCTATCATTTTTTGAATTAACGTTTTCGGAATTCCATATGTACGACTGGCGCGATCAATAATATCCTCGTACTTACCTTTATTTGAATAACGTATCTTTTGAATATTATACTTCTCCGTTAATCCCCACGTATCAGCAGACTCATTTTTCGTTTCTGGTAAACGTCGCTCAAACTCTTTTTGTGCGACTTGCACTTCATCCACTTTCTTCGTTTCAGCTTTCTCCGTCTCCTCAAGCTTACTCGTTTCCTCTACTTTAATAGGCCCTATCGGTTTATTAACAACCGTTTCTATTTTCGTAGATTGTACCGGCTGACTCATATCCTCTACTTTTGCCGCTTGCGGAGTAACCTTCGTCTCCTTCGTGGGTTCACTCTGCAATTGATCTTGAAAACGACTACTAACGAACGCCTGCGGACTACTTAACTTTTGCTGAATTAGTCCTTTTTTATACGCAAGAACTTCTTTTACAATATTTCCAACTACCATAATATCACCTTTTCCGTAAATAAAGATAATCTAATATTAGGGTTTTTTAAAAAAGTTTGCAATAATCCTTTGTAATAAAAAACAACTAAATTGTTAAATTGTTATTTTTTATATTTATTAATTCAAATTTTCAGTTGACACTTGATATAGCAAGACTTACAATAAATTCGAAATCGATTTTTTCGCATATTACCATTTTTAAATTTGCAGAAAAATCAATATAAAAAAATGGGGGTTCTTCACATGAGAATCAATACAAACATTAATAGCATGCGTACGCAAGAATACATGCGCCAAAATCAAGACAAAATGAACGTTTCTATGAACCGTTTATCAAGCGGTAAACGTATTAACAGTGCAGCTGACGATGCAGCTGGACTCGCAATCGCTACTCGTATGCGTGCAAAAGAAAACGGATTAGGTGTTGCATCTCGTAATACACAAGATGGTATCTCTATGATTCGTACAGCTGATTCAGCAATGAACTCAGTATCTAACATCTTACTTCGTATGCGTGACCTAGCAGTTCAATCTGCCAACGGTACAAACACAAACGAAAACCGTGGTGCACTAGAAAAAGAATTTTCTGCATTAAGAGATCAAATTGATTACATTTCAACAAACACTCAATTTAACGGAAAAACATTATTAAATGGTGATAATGGATCTATTAAAATCCATAGTTATGATGATGGGCAAGCCAAAACTGCTGCAAAAACACCAGCAGCTCCTGTTGCTGATTCTGGTACTACTGATTCTGGTACTACTGATTCTGGTGCTACCGATTCTGGTACTACAAAACCTGCTATTAACGGCACTATCGATATCAAACTAGCAAATGTTACCAGTTCTAATTTAGAAGGTGATGGAAAGAAACTTAACCAAATTTCTATCTCAGCAACAAACGCAGGCACTGACGGAACAGCTGCCGCTCCATCAGCTGATACTGAAGGTGATAGTGATACTGCTGCTATCAATAACGCTAACAATGCAATTAAAGCTATCGATGGCATGATCGCATCTATCGCAGGTAGCCGTGCTGATTTAGGTGCTACATTAAACCGTCTAGACTTCAATGTAGAAAGCTTAAATAACCAAGCTTCTAACATGGCATCTTCTGCTTCTCAAATCGAAGACGCTGACATGGCGAAAGAAATGTCTGAAATGACTAAGTTCAAAATCTTGAACGAAGCTGGTATTAGCATGCTTTCTCAAGCAAACCAAACTCCTCAAATGGTTTCTAAATTATTACAATAAACCATTTGAGTTAGTTTCATGAAAGAACCTCTCTATTTATAGATAGGTTCTTTTTATCTATATATATAAAATAATAATTTTTACCTTGTCGCTTAAGTAGAAACTCCATCCATGCATAGAAGCAGGCAGTCCCTACTTTCCCCCTCTGTAGTAAAAATTCCATTTTTGTTTTCGTACCCTTTTAATAACTTTAAAACAATGACTATATCAATTTATAAAAGAGCATATTTGGCAGTCCTTGTATAAGAGTGAAAGAATTCGCATTTAATTGTTCTTAATGTAGTTTCACAAAACAATTCTAATTTACTACAACCGTAAGCACTTCATAACTCATGTAATCATTCATAAAAGACAAAAGAGAGATACATATACGCTATGTATCTCTCTTTTGTCTACTAGTCTTCATAATAAACAATATCCTCCGCTAAAGAAGTAAACACCTCTCCAACGAGTGAATCTTCATCATATACACATGAGCCATTATTTTCTTCACTTTTTGCAAACGGTATTTGGGCGATTACTTCTGTTTGCAGTTGTTCCGCTAACAGTTCACCACCGCCCTTTCCAAAGAGGTAGTTTCTTGAACCATCTTGTTCTTCGTAATATGCCATGTTTTCAACGATACCTAAAATATCGTGTTTCGTATGTTTTGCCATGACTCCTACTCTAGATGCGACAAATGAAGCTACATTATGAGGCGTCGTAACGATTATTTCCTTCGCTTGTGGGATCATTGCAGCGACATCTATCGCAACGTCTCCTGTTCCAGGTGGTAAATCAAGAAGTAAATAGTCTAATTCTCCCCAATGCGTGTTCGCAAGAAAGTTTTGAATCCATTTGTTTAACATTGGTCCGCGCCACATAACGGGATTATTTCCTTCTGTGAAGAATCCCATCGACATAATTTTAACACCGTGACTTACGACTGGAATCGCGGTTTGATCAATCATTGTTGGCTTTTCATTCGTTTCCATCATAGCAGGGATACTGAACCCGTATATATCTGCATCTAAAATTCCAACCTTTTTACCCATACGTGCTAAAGCAGTAGCAAGGTTAATCGTCACAGTTGATTTACCAACTCCTCCTTTTCCACTCGTTACAGTAATAAAACGCACACCTGAATCAGGTCGAAGCATACTAGGCATTCCTGTTTCTGTTCTAGCTTCTTTCTTTAAAGACGCTGTTAATGCCGCGCGTTCTTCTGGTGTCATAGAACCAAATGTTAAGGAAACTTTCGACGCTCCAATGTTTCGAAGGGAGTCTTCAATATCTTTTTGAATTTTTGCTTTCAACGGACAACCTTGAATTGTTAAAACTACTTCTAGCCCAACTTCGGTACCATCTATTTTTATATTTCTAACCACATTTAGTTCCACAATACTTTTGTGTAACTCTGGATCTTCTACATGGCTTAACGCGTTCATAATCTGTTCGTGAGTAATCATCATATATATTCCTTCCATTGTAATTATTTTATCTTGTGAAAAGAGTCTCCGCTTTCCCCACCCGTTTTTTGAACTAAATACGTTTCTTTCATGACCATCGTTTTATCAACTGCTTTACACATATCGTAAAAAGTAAGAGCTGCAATCGATACGGCCGTTAATGCTTCCATTTCTACTCCTGTTTTCCCACTACATTTTACTGTCGCTCTTATGATTAACTCATAGCCATCAGTTGTCTTTTCATAATGAAACGTAAAGTCTGTTCCTTGGATTAATATAGGGTGACACATAGGGATAATATCCGATGTTTTTTTAGCACCGATTATGCCAGCCACTTGTGCCACTTGAAGCGGGTCGCCTTTTTTCAACCCACCACTTTGAATTGCTTCAAATAGTTCATTCGATAATGAAATTGTACTTTGCGCAATAGCTGTGCGTGTTGAAATATCTTTTTGAGAGATATCAACCATTTTAGCTCTTCCTTCTTCATTCCAATGCGAAAATTCACTCATAATGATCCTCCTTAACATATAAAAAAAATTGATATTCTAATAGAAAGAATTAACCTCCACTTACAGGCGGGATAAACGCTACGATATCTCCGGCTTTTACAATATCTTCGTCCGTTACAAATTCTTCATTAATCGCAACCATTACTTTATCTAGCGTCTGTAATTGATAGTTATCTTTCAGCCATTTTTTTAATTGATGAACATACATCTCTCGTTTTTCTATTATTGCTAATTTCTCTGAACCGACTTCTTCTCGTAAATTTGCGAACAGTAAAATTGTAATCATCTTCTTATTCTTCTTTCTTCGGTTTTCCTTCTGGATATGGAGTATTTTCGAGCTGATCTCCAATCCACTCCGTTCCATCTTCCCAGAATTCTTTTTTCCAAATTGGGACGATTCTCTTTATACGTTCAATTGCGTATTCATTCGCTTCATAAGCTACTTTACGGTGCGGTGACGATACTGCAATGACAACTGCGACATCCATTATTTCTAATCGTCCAACACGGTGCGTGATTGCTATTTTTGCATCTGGCCACTTTTCCTTAATTTCTTCTCCAATTTCAGTAAGCTTTTTTACTGCCATCGGCTTATATGCTTCATACTCAAGGTGTAACGTTCGCTTTCCTTTCGTTAATTCTCTAACCGTTCCAATAAAAGTTGTAATTGCTCCTGCTTCTCTTCTTGCCACTTTATCCGTTACTTCTTCCACTACAATCGGAGTATCTACAATTTCAAATCGTGCTTGTCCCATCAAAACCTCTCCCCACTTTACGTAATGTCCAAGGCCATTCACTACCTTCGTTATCTTCTAGTAAGAGAACGTCTACAAACATCCCTTTCTCATATCCTCTCGTTCCGCCTAGTAGTACGATAAAAATGTTTGATTCTGCTAATGAAGAAACGGAACTAGATTTATCAAATCCTGATGGATAAGCGATTAGTTGTCCTCCGTTATACTTCAGCTTCGCTCGTACAAATCTTGTAAATGGATTCGGTTTTAGAAAATCTTCTCCGAGTATTGCTTTTTCTCGCTTTACATGCGGCTTTTCACTAAACATATACGTACGAATGCTAGGTTTTACGAATAATTCAAAACCTACGTAACAAGCAGAAGGATTACCTGATAATCCGAATAATAATTTTCCTTTTAATTGCGCTACGGTGGTGACACTTCCCGGCCGCATAGCAACTTTGTTGAAAAGAACTGATGCACCTAACTTTTCATATATTGCTGGCAAATAGTCATAATCTCCTACCAAAACACCACCAGTTGTAATTAACATATCCACTTCACTTAACGCTTTTTTCATTGCTTCGTAGCACGTATTAAAATGGTCGCTAAACTTCCCAAAGTATTTTACTCTTCCACCTGCTCTTCGAATTTGAGACGATATCATATACGTATTACTATTTCGAATTTTCCCAGGTTGTAGTTCTGCATTTACATCGAGAAGTTCACTCCCAGTCGCTAATAGTCCAATAACAGGCTTTTTCGCTACTGGCACTTCGCTATAACCGAATGTAGCAAGAAGAGCAGAAATACCTGGATTAATGTAGCAACCCCTTTTTGCGAGAACGGTTCCTTTACGTGCGTCTTCACCTTGAAAGGATATATTGTCCCCTTCTTTAAATGAGCGTCTCACTTCCATATAGCTTTTTCCGATATTGTCATATTGACGATGACGAGTCAGTTCTAGCATGACGACCGCGTTACATCCTTTCGGAATTTGTGCCCCTGTCATAATTCGAACTGCTTGAAACGATCCTACTTCTGTAGGAAATACGGAACCTGCTCCAATTTCACCGATGACTTCAAATACGATCGGATTCTCACGACTTGCTCGCGAAGTATCTTCTGCCCTAATAGCAAATCCATCATATGGCGAGCGATCGAAGGAAGGAACATCGTGATCCGCTATTAAATCATCTGCTAATGTACGCCCGTATGCTAATTCCAGTGGTACTAGTTCTTTTACACCACAATTAGCAAATGCCATCACTTTATGAACAGCCTCTTCAACTGTAATTGGCACTCTTCTTTCCATCATTACCAATCCCTCTCTATTATCCTAATAACCGATAGTATAGTTGTTTCGCTTTTTGAATTTCATTCGTGCCATGAATAAATACACGACCATCATGAAAAATGACGATGCGATACTCTTCTAATTGGCAAGAGAGCAAATACGGATTCCGATCAACTTTCCCGTGGTTCTTTAATACTTTTTCTAACTCATCAAAGTTGTAATGTCTATTATGCGCCGGTCTAATTTGAACTGTATTTCTTCCACATAACACAGCTGTCTTCGTTTGATTTTCGTATGATAAATAAGGATAAGTTCTATTTTTTCCGCACGACGGACAGTCTTCCGTTTTGATTTTTCCTAGTTTGATAAAATGATGTTGGTTATTCCATATATCAAACATTAAAAATGTTTTCCTAACTGCTTCGTAATCTTCTACTAAAATTTTGAAAGCTTCCGCCACTTGATACGCTGCAACAATTTGAACGGCAGGACTAATAATTCCAACTGTGTCACACGTCGCTCCTGTAACAGGAACACTTTTCAACACACAATGTAAGCACGGTGTTTTCTTCGGAATAATTGTATAGCTCATGCCATAACTTCCGACACAAGAACCGTAAATCCAAGGGACATTGTGTTTTTGTGATATATCATTGATCACGAACCTAATATCGAAATTATCTGTGGCATCAATAATGACATCGACACCACCTAATAAAGCTTCCATATTATCTACTCTTGCATCCATTACAAGAGCTTGAATTTGTACTTCTGAATTAATTTGTTTGAGACGATTCTGTGCTGCGATTACTTTTGGTAACTTTTCTATCGCATCTTGTTCAGCATAAAGCTGTTGCCGCTGTAAATTACTCCATTCTACGTAATCGCGATCAATAATCGTTAATTTCCCGATACCTGCACGTACAAAAGCCTCGGCACTGGCACTTCCTAATGCACCTGCCCCTATTATTAATACATGCTTATTTCTAATTTTCTCTTGCCCTTCTTTTCCAATAGGAGTGAACAACTGTTGTCGTGAATACCGCTCTATCATGAGGTGCCTTCCTTTCAAATACTGTTATTTTTTCAATACATCTTCTTCAGTAGCACTTCGTTTCTGATAACAAGAAAAATAAGCGAATCCAACAAATCCAGCTCCGCCAATTACATTTCCGATAAAGACAGGAACAAAGTTTTTAGCAAGATCCATCCACGTAAGATGCCCTGCAAAAATAACGGCTGAAATGACAAACATATTTGCTACTACTTGCTGAAACCCAATTACGACAAATGCCATAATCGGAATCCAAATTCCAACAATCTTTCCAATTAAATCGTTCGTTCCGTACGCTAACCAAATCGCAAGGCAAACGAGCCAGTTACAGCCAATTGCTAAAATTAACGTTCTCCCGAAAGATTCATGTAACTTATCTTGAGCTATCGCTATCGTCTTATTTAAATAGGCACCCTCAGTTAACCCGCCGAGATGACCGAAACAATACGCTACGAAAAGTGCACCCACGAAGTTAGTTAAAGTGATCCACGCCCAATTGTTTAACACATGTTTCAATGAAATTTTCCGTGCATACAGTGCCATGGCCATTGACATCATATTTCCCGTAATTAATTCTCCTCCTGCTAAAACAACGAGCATAAGTCCAATAGGAAAAACTGCTCCTCCTATAAAATTGACTAAACTTCCCCACTGCTCTGGTACATTACCTAAAACACGAATATTAAGTAAAAATCCTAACGAAATGAATGCTCCTCCTAAAAAACCAAGAATGAGCATCGCGGATAGCGGTTGCCCCACCTTTTGAACACCGGATTCAATCACAAGCGCAGCAATTTGTTCCGGTTTATGAAATGCCATTAATCGATTCCTCCATTTTTCTAATCAAAAAAGCAGCATCAAAAAACCTTAACATCGTAAGGATTTTTGAATGCTGCTTAATCTCTCTGCATATGTCTTACAGAAATATCAATCATCATTTTTACTATACTCATAGAAAGTGTACAAAACTTGCACATTTCCCACTATTTACGTTAATAAAGAGTTTCTACATTCATAGTAGTTTCTCAGCCGCCGATATGCGACATTTCAATTTTCGGCATTGTTTTTTTATTTGTATTGCTTAACCGTTCGTCTGAATAATGGTCTGAACGATTATTCCAAATGTCACGAATAACATTAGTAATCTCCTCATCCGTATATCCAGAACGAAGTAATTCTTTAATATCGTTTCCTTTAGAAGCAAACAAGCATGTATACAATTTTCCTTCTGCTGAAATACGCGCTCTTGTACATGATGAACAGAACGAATCTGTTACAGATGAAATAATTCCTATTTCTTCATTACTACCGATATAGCGATAACGTGTCGCAACTTCACCAGGATAGTTCGCTTCAATATGTTCAAGCAGCATAACTTCATTAATCATCTTTAGTATTTCTTGCTTAGAAACTACTTCTCCTAATTCCCAGCCGTTAAAATTACCGACATCCATATATTCAATGAACCGAAGGATATGCTTATTCTCTTTAAAGTACTCTGCCATCTGAACGATGTCTTGCTCATTTTTCCCTTTTTGAACAACCATGTTCATTTTAATTTTCATTCCGGCTTCCGCTGCAGCCTGTATTCCTGCAAGAACAGTTTTCACTTTACTTCTATTCCCATTTAAATAAGAGAAGCGCTCTTCATTTAACGAGTCTAAACTAACTGTCACACGAGATAAACCCGCCTTATATAAATCAGGAGCAAATTTTTTAAGTAATGATCCATTTGTCGTTAAACCAATATCCTCTACTCCATCAATTTCGTTTAACCGTTGTATGAGTTTAGGTAGGTCTTTTCGTAGTAAAGGCTCTCCCCCAGTAATACGTAACTTTCTGACACCTAAAGAAACGAAAATACGTGTAATCCTTTCAATTTCATCAAAAGATAAAATTTTATCATTAGACAAAAAAGAATAATCACGACCAAATATTTCTTCTGGCATACAATATCGACAGCGAAAATTACAGCGATCAGTCACAGAAATACGTAAATCCTTTAAAGGACGATCTAATTTGTCTAATGTAACAGATTTCATGATTATTGCCTCGTTTCTACTTATTTTATATTTATAATCCGCTCTGGATGCGTATATACATTTAAAGATTTATTACGAATGAAGCCTATTGTAGTAATCCCTAACTGCTCCGCTAGCTCAAGTGCTAACTCAGTTGGAGCTGATTTTGACAATATTACTTCACAGCCAATTTTCGCAACTTTTAATAGAATTTCAGAAGAGATACGTCCACTAAAAACAATAATTTTATCACCAATAGAAATGTTATTTTTTAAACAATAACCGTAAATTTTATCTAAAGCGTTATGTCTTCCGATATCCATGCGACTTAAAATAATTCCACTCACATCACATAAAGCTGCATTATGGACACCGCCTGTATCTTGAAAAGTGGATGCAGATTGCTGCATATCATTCATTAACCGAAAGCAATCCTCAGCAGAGATCTTTATGCGAATATCATTCATTTCTTTCGCAGTCAGCGCATCATTTGCGAACACAAACCCTTGCCTACTCATTCCACAGCACGAAGTAATATAACGTTTGTTTTGCATGTCACGATAATAAGGATTGATTTTCGTCGTTTTCACATGAACATACCCTTCTTTTTCCTGTACCCATATTTCATCAATATCTTCATACTTTCGGATAATGCCTTCAGATGCTAGAAAGCCTATTACCATGTCTTCAATATACTCTGGAGTACTAACCATTGTAACAAATTCCTGGCCGTTAATTTTAACCGTAACAGGAAACTCTGTTACAATGCTGTCCTCTATATATTTAAATTCGCCTTGCTCATATTTAAAAATTCCCCGTTCCACCTGAATCGATTTCACGATGAGTATCCTTCTCTCACGTTATATTTTTATCAAAGACAAACACTGAAACTGCAATATCTTCATCTACTTTCATATCAGAAAACAGATGAACTAACTTCGCACCAACAAGTTCTTCTAAATGTTCATGAGGATTAGCCGCATACACTTCTTGAATCATTTTCGTGCGGGCCATATGAACCATTTCCGCCCCATCCATAGTTCCCGAAATGAATTTCTCTGTAGGTGTCAAATTCCCATAAAGTGTAGCAATCGCCATGTTTTCGGTAAATACAGTATGAATTCGTTCCGGCCCTTTCCCGAATAACTCTTTTCGAAGCTTTCGGATCATATCATTAAATTCATGTACCATTTTTGACATACTCTCATTCCTCCCCTGTTCATTACCAATAACTTATCACATATTCTTTCATCATAACTATTTTAACAACATAACCTTTTCGTCTAAACTATTCACGAAAATAATAAGACGAAAAGGTTCATTTTTAAAAATCACTTCAACATGCATACAACGTATGAAATACTATTATTGTTGCTTACCTACTCTTCTTTTAATCCTTTACCCATACCTTTTAAGAAATGAAGCCCAAATCCGATAGCACGGTTAATATCTGGATCCTTTAGTACTTTCATAAGATCGAATACACCAACCTTTTTATTACTTTGCAGATGCTCATTACCTTCTTCCAGCCCTACTAATAAACTACCTATAAGCTTTTTCGTAAGTTCTGGGTCAAGTTCTGTTAAAGCACCTGCAGCGCCCATCATATTATTAATTAAATTTGTAACAGGTTCACGAGTAACTTGACCGAGAATAATTTTTGCGATTGGTTCTTTCGCTTTCAACATTGAGTTTGCCGCTTCCAGCATCCCAATGTCATTCAGTTCACCTACTATATTAAACATTTGATTTAACGCTTCTTCATTATTCGTTAAAAGTTCTTTTAAATCTTCGAGTTTTTGTTGTTTTATTTCTTCCTCAGTTAGCTCCTGCTTTTGAATCGCTTGAATAGGTGCTGCCATCTCCTTTTCTCCTCCCTATTTATCTGTTAAGTGTACGTACCCTGGACGAGCCCACTTACGATTTACCTCAATACCTTTTTGAGGATGGCGCTTTTTATTACGTGGATTCGTTTTCGGCATCGGATTTTCACCTTCTACTTCTAACACTTCCATACGTACTTTCGTTTGTTTATATGCAGGCGTATTCGTACGTTGATCGACAGCAGGACCTGTTAAGAAATTAATCGCTGTTTCGTTATCTGTCGAGTTCATCGGTAAATATAGCTCATTCGCTTTTACACGATCCGTTACAAGTGCACGTAATTTAAGCGCTCCAAAAGGAGATACAAGGCGTACTAATGAACCTGTTTTCACTCCGCGTTCTTTTGCAAGTTCTGAAGAAATCTCAACGAAAACACCCGGAACTTTCGATTGAATACCATTTGATTTATTCGTCATATTACCTTCATGGAAATGTTCCAGCATACGACCATTATTAATATGGAGATCATATTCTGCTGGGAATTCAGCAGGACGTACCCAATCAGCAATTGCAAAACGAGCTTTTTTGTCTGGGAAGTTAAATCCATCTTTGAAAAGAAGCGGCGTATTCGTTCCATCAAAACTTCCCCAATGGAAACTGTTCCACCCTTCAAGCACTTCATAGTTTGCATGTGCAAATAATGGTGATAAACTTGCCATTTCAGCAAAGATTTCACTTGGATGATTATAATTCCAGTTTGCACCTAATTTATTGGCAATCTGCTGTACAATCCACCAGTCTGGTTTCGCATCACCTAACGTCGGCAATACTTGATATAATCTTTGTACACGACGCTCAGTATTTGTAAACGTACCTTCTTTTTCAAGAGATGGTGCTGCCGGTAATACAACATCAGCGTATTGAGCCGTTTTAGAAAGGAACACATCTTGAACGACAAAGAATTCAAGACTTGATAGCACTTCATGTACATGATTTGCGTTCGAGTCTACAAGAGCCATATCTTCCCCAACAAGATACATTGCTTTCATTTTTCCTTCTTCAATTGCATGAAGCATTTCAATGTTATTCAGACCTGGTTTGTTATCAATTTTCACTCCGTAAGCTATTTCAAATTTCATACGTTCTATGTCGTCAGTAACGTGCTGATATCCCGGAAGCCAACCTGGGAGGGTTCCCATATCACAAGCACCTTGTACGTTGTTATGACCACGAAGTGGATATGCACCAGCACCTGGGCGACGATAATTTCCTGTTGCAAGAAGTAAGTTTGAAATCGCAGCAGAAGTATCTGAACCACCAGTATTTTGCGTTACACCCATTCCCCAAAGAATACACGTACCATCTGCATCACGAATCATTTCTGCCATTGTAACGAGCGTTTCTTTTGAAATGCCTGTAATCTCTTCTGCATATTCAAGCGTATATTCCGCGAGACTATCTTTGAAATCATCAAAGAAGTTTACATTATCATCGATGAACTGCTGATCATGCCAACCTTGATCAATCATATATTTCGTAACAGCCATTAACCATACTTGGTCTGTTCCTTGCTTTGGACTAATAAAGATATCTGAACGCTCTGCCATTTCAGTTCTACGAAGATCTGCAACAATTAGTTTTTGACCGTGAAGCTTATGCGCACGTTTCACACGAGTCGCTAATACTGGGTGACCTTCTGTTGGATTACAACCGACGATAATAACAAGACCCGATTGCGCAATATCTTTAATCGTTCCTGCATCTCCGCCCATACCAATTGTACGGAATAATCCATCTGTCGCTGGCGATTGACAATAGCGTGAGCAGTTATCAATGTTATTCGTTTCAAACACTTGGCGCGCTAATTTTTGAATAACATAATTATCCTCATTCGTAATTTTAGAAGAAGAAATAAAGCCGATAGAACCTTTACCGTGCTCTTCTTTAATAGAGCCCATTTTATTCGCCACTACATCAAGCGCTTCTTCCCAAGTTGATTCAATGAACACTCCATTTTTACGGATTAAAGGTTTCGTAAGTCGTTTTTCAGAATTAACGAAATCCCAACCGAATTTTCCTTTTACACAAGTAGAAATTGCATTAACTGGCGCCTCAGAAGTTGGTTGCACCTTTAAAATTTTGCGCCCTTTCGTCCATACTTCAAATGAACAACCTACACCACAAAACGTGCATACTGTTTTCGTCTTCTTCGTACGAGTGTCGCGCATCGCAGCTTCTACTTCTGACACAGCGAAAATACCACTATATCCAGGTTCAACCTCTTTAATAAGATCAACCATAGGCTCAAGAATATCAGGCTTTAACCCTGTCATAAATCCAGCTTCACCGAGCATCGATTTCTCCATTAATGCATTACAAGGACAAATTGTTACACATTGACCGCAGCTTACACATGAAGAATCGTTAATATCTACTCCTTCGTCCCAAATAACACGCGGGCGCTCTGCCTCCCAATCAATAGATAACGTTTCATTTACTTGTAAGTTTTGACACACCTCTACGCATTGACCACACGCGATACATTGATTCGGGTCATAGCGGTAAAATGGATGGGACATATCAACTTCGCCTGCATCAACTTTTGGTTCGTAAGGATATTTTTGATGCTCAATTTCCATTAATTCGGCCGTATTATGCAATTTACAATTCCCGTTATTGTTGTCACATACCGTACAGTAAAGCAAATGATTTTCCAATAAACGGTCCATCGCCTCATGTTGTGCTGCCTTCGCACTAATAGAAGCTAGTTCGATATTCATACCGTCCGTCACTACTGTAGAACACGATCGCACTAACTTTCCATTCACTTCTACAATACAAGTATCACACGTTTGAATAGGATCCACTTCTGGCACGTAACAAATTTGTGGATGTTCAATTTCGTTCTCATTAATAATGCCTAGTATAGTTGAACCAGGCTCAGCACTATATTCTTTACCGTCAATTGTAATATGAACCATGCTGTCGTTCATGGTTACTCCCCCTTTTTGAGAATAAAAAAACTCCACCACGGAAATATACGCACCACACTTTTGGCACGTTATCATCATGGTGGAGTAGTTTATTAGCACATCTTGCTAAAATACCAATCCATTTATTCATAAATAAAATGATAGATTCATAACAGGTCATATCACGATTCCATCTTTAACACCGTAATTATAGCGTTAAATCGGAAAATACACAATATAATTATCAATAAAAAGGACAAAGCACATAATGCTCTGACCTTTTTATTACCTTTCGGGATTATTTTTGGCTGAATTATTTCCCGGTGTAAACCAACCAATTAGTGCGATAGCAACTAATACTCCATAGAAGATTAAAGTCCACGTTGTACTGTGCGGAAAATCATGGTCTAAAATACCAATATCCTCATGGGCCAGCGTAATTACAGCTAATTTGACACCAACCCAAGCAACAATCGCATATGCTGTTGTCTCCAATGCTGGCCGTTTCTCAAGTAATTGTACAAACCAAGTTGCCGCAAATTTAATTAAAATAAGTCCAGCAATCCCACCAAGAAGTACAACAATGAACTGTCCTCCATCCATACCTCCGAAATCGTCAAGCGGTGAATCCGGAAGCCCCAAAGCAAGAGCAACTGCGGCTAATATTGAATCAATCGCGAAAGCAAGGTCAGCTAATGCAATTTTACCTACTGTGAACCAGTAGCTTTTACCTGCGGCTTCCTTTTCATCTTCCTCATGAATATTTTGATTGTCTTTTCCAAATTGCGCCTGAATGACATGCTTCAATCCTAAATAAAGAAGATAGGCGGCGCCTATTGCTTGTATTTGCCAAACATTTGCAATAAATGAAATCGCAAATAGGGCTGCAAATCGAAAAACAAAGGCCATAATGATTCCGTAATTTATAGCTTTTTTTTTCTCTTCTTCAGGTAAATGTTTCGCAATAACCGCTAGGACAAGGGCATTGTCAGCCGATAACAAGCCTTCTAATCCAATTAGAATTAATAATGCCCAAGCGTACTCTAGCCATATTGACTCCATCCGCTTCTCTCCTTTCTAAAACAAAAATGAGGTAAAGACTTTGCTAACAATAGAATTTCCTATTAGGCAAAATCAAATCCTAGAAATGGCGGCTACAATATTTTAACAGTTACTTTACTGTCCCCTATTTGTTATAATTTCAACAAAAAAAGAGATAGATTGTGCTTTTCATCCGTATCAAAACCGCAAACTAATGATATGACCTCTTTTTCCAGGTCACATCCATATCTGGTTTATTGTTGACCACACATCATTTATTTCAGTTTCACTACCCATGTTTTTACAAAATACATATTTTTTTAGAACATTTTCATACAAAACAAAAGGGAAATACATAGTGTATATGTATTTCCCTTTTGTTTTGTACCCATTTTTTATTATGATATGGTCATAAGACCGCTACTATCAACCACAATTTTCATTTTTCCGTCTTGAGCGTTATATAATCCCAGCTTATGTAAATCTTGTTTACACTCTTTTACGAAGAAAGGCAACGTACGAATTTGATCGATATCAGAGCTCGCAATGAAATGAATTAAATGGTGCGTCATTTCTTTAATATCATGTACAAGGTCTTCCTTCTCTCTTTTTAACCTTTCATTTTCAGTTCGTAATGAATGTACCTCACCTTCAAGACTTCGAGCATTCTTTTCTTCTTTCGAACGCTCTGCAGCCATACTAGAAAGCTTATAGATTCCCTCCATAAACTGATGTAATTCATACTCTTTCTTTTCACGGGATTGACTAATTGTCTCAAAATTATCAACGATACCAGATATAACAGTTACGAGATTCTTTTCGTCCTCTTCACTTTGGAAATCTTCTTTTACTTCCTGTTTTCTTTCTTGTTTCGTCTCAACAACGGTAGCCTTTACAGGTGTATATTTGCGTTTTCGACCCGGCTTCTGTTTTTCAATATTTTCAAACGGGATTTCTTGTTTTTTTAATTTATAATACGTATTCTGTAATTGACTTTCTGTTTTTGGAAATAAATTCAGTTCATTTTTACTAACATATTTTGAAATATTCGCTATATTTAAGCCTTGACGCTGACAAAATTGATATACTTCATACAGTAATTCTAGTTCAGACTTTAACCATGTAATTCCTGATTTTTCATATACTCGCATACCGCCATTTTTTTCTATATCTATTTGAAATAATACCATTTTATTATATAAATCGATTAGTTCTTCATACTTTACTCGGAATTGTTTCTCTATTTTTTTAAATTCCGCCTCTAATTTCATATTGTTCGTTTTATTATTTGACATGTTTTGTAAAAGTTTTAATACATTGATTGCTGTGTGGTGATACATACTCTGTGTCACTCCCCCTCATCCTTTCACAATTCTCATCTGACTCCCATGTCTTTTAAGAAAATAGCAATTTTTACATATCCATATTATAGCATTTCGAAATTGTCTGTCAAATAATTAACACACTAAAAAGTATATAGAGTATATAAAAATAGAATAGATTTTTAAGTAAATCATACAAAATCTAACACGATGTTATATCGATAAAATTCATTCAATTCTATTATATGGTATTCCTAATATAATTTCACCGAAATTTTTTGAGCTATCGCGAAATATTACTAACACACTCCAGAGATACACTCTCTTATATTTTCAAATAAAGAAATCCTACCACTTATTAATTAAACCAATCAATAATCCCTAAATAAGAACAGCTAAATACTTGAAAGAGAGTATTGTCATAAACACTCTAGAGACGTTTGATTTTTTATACCTGTACATACTAAAAAGAAACTAGCCAGTACTATACGGCTGTTCCTCTTTTCAGCTAAAAATGTATTTTACGCCGACTCTTCCAACTAAAAACGCTTTTCAAAACCTTTTACAACACTAGCTTATCAACTAAACCAATTAACTCTTGAATGTCTGGCTTACTCACTTGAGCATCCGCCCCAACTGTCTCACCTTTATAGAATAATTCGTTTGTAATTAACGAAGAGAAAATAATAACTGGTAATTGCTTCATTACTTCACTATCTTTAATTATTTTCGTTAAATGATGTCCATCCATTTTTGGCATTTCAATATCTGTAATAAGCAGATGAATATGTTCAAACATTTTTTCATCTTGCTCTTTTGCTAGTTTTTCAATTTGTGCTAATGCTTCTGCACCATTACTGAAGAAATTCATTTTCGTATATCCAGCTGTTGATAATGTTTCTTCTAATATTTGGCGAAGCATCGCTGAATCTTCCGCAATATAAATAACTTTTTCAGCTCGATCTGTTTTTTGTTCTAATCCTGAAAGTGTTTTATTCTCATAACCACTGTTACTAATTTCGCAAACAATTTTCTCATAATCTAACAATAAGATGATTTTCCCATCTAGTTTTACAATTCCTGACGTCGTTTGTTCTAGTCCCATAGATAATGAAGCTGGTTCATCAATTTGTTCCCAAGAAATACGTTGAATTCGATGCACTTCATCAACACGGAAAATAACTTTCATTTGGTTTAATTCCGAAATGATAAATTTCGTTTGATCAAGTGGCTTTGTAGATCTTAAATTAAGGGCTGTCGCTAAATTAATAACAGGTAAAATTTCACCGCGTACTTGAACAACACCTTCAACTGCATGATGAGATTCCGGTACAGTTGTAACAGGGAATGGATTAATAATTTCACGCACTTTCATTACATTGATGCTAAATAAATTTTCACCAACAGTATAAGTTACGATTTCTAATTCGTTTGTTCCACTTTCTAATAAAATACTTTGTGCTTGTGACATAAAAGTGTCGCTCCCCTTCCATTAATTCTGTATATCTATTTATTAAGCTTTATTAAACATCAAAAGTCAATTATCTATATAAAAAATATAGATAATTGAGTGAGCCTTACAGTTTAAAAATAATAAAAACAGTGGTAAAGCTTAATCTTGTATAAACGAAGCAAGTGCCTCTAATAACACTTCTTGCGCTCCTACAATTTCTGTTGGCATCGCTTCCCATTTTTTCGAAAGCTCTATTTCCACTCTCACTCTAAGCTCTGGATTCATTTCTCCTAGCACATAATCCTTTGTCGCTATATCAACATCAAGGAGTGCAAGTGCATATAATTCCGGATCGTTTATTTTTTTAAATAATTGTTTCAATACCGCCGGTGCTATATGTTTTAATTTTTCAATATGAATTTCCTTATCCGTAAATAGTAACTCATATTGAATAAACGTAACATTTTCTTTAATCACTTTAAAATAGCAATTATTCTTTTTATCATTTACAAAATAACCGTTCGGATCTGCCATAATACCCTCTACTTTACGAATTAAATCTGGCAAACTACTCGCCGTCATTATAGTCCGCTGCTCAACCTCACTCGGCGAAATGAATGTAACGCGATACTTAGTCTGCGCCATCCTCCTCACCTCTCCTTTTATATAAACTTAGTCTAATTGTACAATATAACACAACTATCTTAAATTAATCTAAATAATCTATTTCAAATCACTACTTATAGACCCTATCTTCAAAGAGAGAAGAGGCACCACCACAATTGACTTTCGGCCTTCTCAACTAACCTATCTCATTCATGGCTCATCGCCTCTTCAACTATCTTAGAACCACTCCATATCTCTCGTTTTACAACATGCGAGCCACTCATAGACACTAACCGCTACTAAACATCGCTGGGCCCTCTCTCAAAACCTAAAAAAAGCGTTTAAGAACTTTTATGCCCCTTTCAACAACTCCATGTTATTAAACCAAAAAGCAAGATGCTGATCCGTAATATCCGGCAACATAACGAAAAACTCACGGCACTTCATCTCATCTTTAAACAGTTGATACTTCCAAGCGCCTTCACTACCAATACTTACGAAATAAAACTCGTGTATACGGCCAATGATTACTTGTTTTTCACCAAACGAATATGGGGGCACTTGTTTGATTTCAAATTGATCTGGTAAATATACATGCTCTTCTCGTTCTATTTTTAACACTTGCTCAGCAAGCTCACGTTTATTTTCGAAAAAAGGCAATTGTAAAATTCGCTCTTGTCTTGTCATACGAATATAAAACCCTTTCTACTACGTTACAATTTTTCTTTACTATTTATTATCGGATTAAGTTTACAACTTCATTTAATACTTCATCTGAAATTTTAATTACTTTCGCATTTCCTTGGAAGCCTCGTTGGTATAACATTAAATCAACAAATTCTACAGATAAATCTACGTTTGCACCTTCTTGTGCACCACCACGTACTTTTCCTGCACCATTTTGACCAGATACACCTAGTGCTAAAATACCAGTTGTATTTGTCGCTGTAAAGTTACCATTACCAGTTTTCATTAGGCCGCCTTCATTCGGGAGCATCCCAACAGCTAATTGACCTGCCGCTTTCATACTTCCATCAGAATATTTTACCATCACATATCCACCGTCAGCAATAAAACAATCTTTAACAGTTGCCGCGGGTCTACCATCTACGTTTGTTACTGCTATTGTTTTCTCTGTCGGGTGGTTTGTTAATTTACTAAAATCTATTTTTACTGTTCCACCATTAAATGGAATATCCGCTTCAGGATTTACTGGATCTGGCTTCCCTACTGCATCGAATGCCACATTACCACCTGCGCCTTGAACCTCTGTAAACTCAGTTTCTTTTTTCGAGTCATTACGCATCTTTACTGTATATTTGTAATTATGTTCACCATCTTGTGTAAACTCTACGCGCATTGTCCATGTATTACCGGCATCATCGTATGCAGGCAATTCTTGCGTAATGTGTTTTGCATCAGCTGGAATGTTCCCTCCAACTATACCTTTTGACGTTCGAATACCACCGATTGCTGATCCCATTGGAATTTGTAGTGGTCCTGGGATACCAGATAAGTCAACATTACCAGTTGATGGATCGGCTGGATAAGCGAATACATATTGACCTCCTGCATTCGTAATATAGTAATCTGAAGATATGGTAAAGGTCCCTTTACGTGTAAATTCCATATTTCCAGCTTTTGAATCACCAACAACGAAGAAACCATTACCTTCCATTGCTGCTTGTGCTTTACCACCGGTTAACGTAATTGTACCATCGCTATAATCCGTAACCGTTCCGCTCATTTTCACACCGTTACCGATACTTTTTGGGTTCGTCCCTGCGTATCTATCGTCACCTTTTGCACCAATTGAATTGTTGTACAGTAAATCATCAAACATTGCTTTTTGTTTTTTATAACCAACTGTTTGTGCATTGGCAATATTATTTGAAGTTACACTTAATGCATTTTGTGTTGCATTCATTCCTGTAATACTTGTATATAACGCTTTAATCATAATGCATGGACACTCCCTTATGAATTTGTTGTTTTTACTTCTTCAGTTACTTTTTGATCATCTTTCTTTACATCTTCTGGATTCGTTTCTCCAATCGGTTTATCAGATACTCTTTCAACGAAACGAAGAGATACAACTTTATTATCAATAACAAGCTGTACATCGTTATTTTCTGCAAGGCGAACTGTCTCTACTTGACCAGTCACTTTGTTCCCTTCACCGTCAATACCCCTTACATACTTTCCTAAAAACTTCATTCCGCCATCAAGTGCTGTCGAATACATCGTCGTTCTTAAAGAGTCAACTGCCTTTGTCATATTTTGCACTTGTTCCATAAGAGATAACTGCGCTGTTTGGTTTATCATTTGATTCATATCCATCGCATTGAATGGATCTTGATGCTGAAAACTCGCTAAAAACAATTTTAGAAAATCATCTTTCTCCATTGCACCGGGAGTTTTTTGAGTACTTGCTGATACTGATACTCCGTTTGTTTGTTGAACTGGCGACTGTACACCGTTAACAGGTGCGTTGCTTTTTTGCGCTCCCGCCTGTAACGGAATATGATTTGTACTCGTTGTATTTAATCCCACTGTTGGCACGCTTTATTCCTCCAATAATCCAGCAAATTCTTTCGATTCTTGTTTCTCTTGTTTCGTACTTGCTAGTTTTTGCTTTTGTCTTTGCTCTTGTTGGTCTTTACGATGCTCATCTTTTTCTGAATAACTAATTTGAATATTAATTTCTTTTTCTTTTAACTTTAGCTTCAATTCGTCAAAAATCATTTCAACACGTTTTTTCGCATCGTGTTTTTCCATTTCTACATGGACATCAATTTGATCTCCATGCTTTTTCATAAATACAGTTAATGTACCAAGTTTCTCTGGATTTAGCTGGAATAAAACACGTTCTTGTTTCACTACAAACTTTTGCAGAGCTTCTACTTGCGCTTCCATCTTCTTGCCTAAGTCAGGTAATGTAAACTTCTCAGCTCCACTATTTTGTTTTCCTATTTGGTCAGTACCCGTTGCTTTATTTAATAACTCAGCCCCGGTCGAATTTGAGTCATTTAACTGATCGGATTTTGGTAGCTCTACTTTCACATCATCACTCTCTGCTTTCGGGGGTTCTACTTCCTTAGCCCCCTCTTGTTTCTTTGCAATATTACAAATTTCTGATTCTACGACTTTTAATACTTGCAATGTCTGCTCTGGCATCGTCACCTTGTTTAACGCCACTTGCATTGTTTCTTCTAAATATATGACATTTTTAATATTCATGTTCGAAAGGATTTCTTGTAATTGTTGTAATTCAGCTGTAGACAATTCGTTCAGTTTAATATTTCCATATTCTTTATATAATTCTTGTATTTTCTGTATGTATTGATATAACGATTCCGACTGCACACGCAATTGCTCAATTGCAATCATTTGCCCAGATACAGCTAGTAATAATTGTTCTGTCTCTTTTTTTTCTTCTTTCTTTTCAATCGGCTTTTCTTTCGTTACCGTTTTTTTTGCGAGAAGATATTTTTTCTTCTCTTTTTCTGGTGCTTCTTCTCGTTTCGATTTCTCCGTTTTCGGCTGTTTTTTATTTTCAATTCTCATCGCACGATCGAATGAAGGATTTTCCTTTTTCGATTGTACTTCTAGCCCTTTGTCTTTTTGCGGAGGTAAACTTTGCTGCACCGGTAATACAAATTGTATCACTACATCCACCTCATCCGTTCATACACATTTTTAAATCAAGAAGCATTTTTTCTTCTAACTCTTCTTTTACTTTCGCAAGTTTCTTACAATCTTCTTGATACATTTCATCAATGACACGTTCTTTTTCTTTTATTTTCTCTAAAAGGCTTTCATTTTTTTGAATAAAACCTTCTGTTTTTTTAATTTTCCGATTCCATTCTTCTATTCTTTCAGGTGAAAATGTATGTGAAGACAGCATACCTACCATAATACGTTGCCCAGTTTGTACGACTTTACTACGTGATTTCAAAACATACAAATCATATTCTTTTTTTTGTTCTATTTTTCTTTTTTCAGCTGTTAGTTCGTACACTTCTTTCAAGATTTGTTCTTTCTCTTGACTAATCTGCAATTTTATCGTGTCGTACTGCTGTTTATCCACCCTTTTTCATAGCCCCTTCCTATTATAACGTTCCCTTTTTCTATTATATAGTTTTTTCACAAAAAAAACTGTGAAATATTAAAAACAAAAAAATAAGACCTCGAAGGGCAAGGTCTTATACAATATGGTGCATTGCTTGGACAACATCTTCAAAATGAAAGCTATCAGCTCGACCTTGTTTTAAAAACATATTTATATCTTCTACTCTATTTTTACATTCAAAAATATAAGCATTTTCTTCATTTTCTTGAATTGTTCCTAATTTAAAATACAATTCATTTTCTTTATAAATAGATAAAATTTTTCTCATTTTATTTGCAAGTTGCCAATGATTCGGCGATACGATTTCTTCCATAATCCTACTTACCGAATCTAATACAGAAATGGCAGGATAATGACTAAGAGTTGCGAGCTCACGTTTTAATACAATATGTCCATCTAAAATACCACGAGCTAAATCTGGTACAGGACCATTTAAATCATCACCATCAACTAACACTGTATAAATACCTGTTATTGATCCTTTTTGTGTTTTTCCGGATCGCTCTAATAACTTTTTCATATAACTTTCCATTAACAGTGTTTTACCACCGATTGGTAATTCCTTGACTGCAATGTCTACACTTCGGCGAGCGTCGGCAAAACGAGTAACTGAATCCATCATAAGTAATACATTATTTCCTTGGTCTCGGAAATATTCGGCAATCGATGTTGCAAGCTTTGCCGCCCGAAGTTGCATAAGGTGACTTTCATCTGACGTCGCTACAACAACGACGCTTGTTTTCATACCTTCTTCGCCTAATTCTTTTCGTATAAAGTCTTTTACTTCCCGGCCACGTTCACCTACTAAACTAATAACGTTAATATCAGCTTTTGCATTTTTCGCAATCATCCCAAGTAAAGTAGATTTACCAACACCCGATCCAGCAAAAATACCAATCTTTTGTCCGATACCAATCGTTAACATAGAATCAATCGATTTAATTCCCGTTTCAAATACGTCTGTAATTTCTTCACGCTCGAACGCATGAATCGGCGGTGCATCTAATTTTATTTTTTCCACTGGAATATTTTCAGCATCTTCGTTTAACACTTCTCCATTTGCACTTAACACTTTGCCAAGCAAATGATTACCACGGGGCACAACGACATCTTCTGCACTTAATGTAACTGAATCTCCGTAACACACTTTTTCTGTCTGTTCAAATGGGAGTAACATATTGTTTTCTTTTTCAATTGCAATCACTTCACATAAGATGCTATGCTCTCCAACGAGACAAACATCTCCAATCTTCGCTTTCGGTCCCTTCGCTACAAAAAACTGCTCTTGTACACTATGAACTTTGCCAACTTTCGTATAAAACGGTGTTTCAATAAACGTATTCCATTTATTATGTTCGTTCATGAACTTTCTGTTCATACATTTTGCTCCTCAAACAACTTTTTCTCTTCCCATTTACGACGAAGTTTCGCAAATATTGGTGCAAATTTAAATTCAAAGAACTCTTTCTCTTCCTCCAAAACAAACTCACCAAACTGTAAAGAAAAATCATACTTCCATTCTACTAATTGTAGTAACCAATACTCTTTCGTATTTTCTTTCTCTTCTTGTATACGCTCAAATGTTTCTGGATGAACCGTTATAATTAACTTTTCAAATGAAGTGGGTAATGTTTGAACGATCCCTGTTAATATTGGCAGAACGTCTAATAATCGTGAATCTATCGCTTGATTCACAATTTTTTCTGCTAATTGAAAAGATTGTTCCCATAATAATTCCGTCCATTCGTATGCTGTTTCTTGTTGCTCCTTTTGAAACTGCATATGCGCTGCTTCCATCTGTTCCATTTGTTCATGAATATGCATTTGAAACTCTTCTTTAGCCTGTAACAGCTGCTGACGTTCGTGTTCTAGCGTTTGCTGCTCTTTCCTTAGATGGTTCATTTCAATATGTAATGCATCATGCTGCGCAAGAAGCTCTGCATGATCTACTTGTATTTCCCCTTCATCATGAACTCGTATTGGTTTTGGAAACTGTAATTCATACGTTTCTTCAGAAAAAGAAACAGAATTCTTCGGAATTCTGTTTTTAAATAAGGACATCATCTTCACCTCTTTGAATGATAATTCTTCCTTCTTTCTCTAGCTTTTTCACTGTACCTGTGATCATTTGCTGCGCTTTTTCAGCATCCGTCATCTTAAGCGGTCCTAAGCCATCTAACTCTTCTAGAATCATCTCTTTACGGTTTGAAGACATACATGTAAATAATTTCTCTTTAATTTCTTCTTTTGCAATTTTAATTGCTTTCGCAATAACACCATTATCTGTAATTTCTTCTAACACACGGCGAATTGCAAGGTCTTCAAGACCGAGTAAGTCTTCAAAAACAAACATATTTTCTTTAATTTTCTCAGATAATTCATAATCGACTTCATCAAGCTTTTGAAAAACTGTTTTTTCAACGCCTCGTGAAACGTTATTTAAAATGTTCACAATCGTTTTCAAGCCATCTGTTTTGTTAATAGCACTAAATGCCATATTATTTAATTTTGCTTTTAATAACTCACCAATTTGATTAATTAGTTCACCATCTACTTGCTCTAGCTTCGCAATGCCCATTACCGTTTCTACACGTTTATGATCTGGTAATCTCTCAATTAATTGAGATGCTAGTTGCGGCTTAATATAAGAAGCAATAATTGCTATCGTTTGTGGCGATTCATCATTAAGCACTGTAAGAAGTGGCTCTAAATCTGTTAGTGAATTTAAGAATTCAAATGGATTATCTTTTTTGTACCAAAGGTCTTCTAATAATTTTTCCAACTCGTCTTCTGGCATATTTCTAAATATACGACGAATGTATTCTTTATCTGGAGTCACTAAATTCAATTCTTTTACATTTAGTTCATATAGAAACTCACCCAGTACATTTTCTAACGTTTCTGGTTTATATACACGAAACTTCGCAATTTCACGAAGTAACACTTCTTTTTCCTCAGCCGTCATATATTCAATGACTTTTGCTGCCACCTCTTCGTCTAATGTACGAATGAGAATGGCAGCTTTTTCTTTGGAGGAGATTTCATCTAACATTGTTTTTCCTCCCTTACTATCCGTTTAGCCATTTTTTAATAACTTTTGCCGTACTTTCTACATGCTCTCTCGTAGCTTCCTGCACTTGTTCATCTAATGTAGGTTCTATCGATTTTACTAGCTCTGGTTCTGGTACTATTTTTTCCTCAGGAATTTCCATAATACTTTCACTACTTGCAGCAACTTCCTCTTCTGCTAAGTATTCATCATATTCCTCTTCTTCTTTCTTTTTCTTACGTCTTGCTAAGAAGAACCATAATAGGCCACCAAGCGCTAACAAGCCACCTGTAATTCCACCGAATAACCACCAATTAATACCACTTTCTTCTGGTTTTTTCTCTTTCTCTACTTTCGGTTGATCGAACTGAACAGTTACAACGTTAACTTGACCATTTATAAAGTTTCCGTTCGGGTCAGCTTGAAGTCCAGCTGCTGTACCAATTGCTTCTTTAAACGTTGTCATATCAATTCTTCGTTTTACTAACGTATCGTTATCTACCCATACAACAACATTTGTTTTCGTTAACTCTGGATGTTTCTTGATTGTTTCAACTGTTTTATCTATTTCATAGTTTTCAATTTTGTTACTGTTATTATTCTCATAGACGACCTTACCATCTTGATTATTGTTCGTACCGTAGTTTGGCACTTCACCGTTCGCTGTAATACCAGCACTTTGCTTTGGATTATCTTGTGCCGTTGAGCGTTCTTCTTGCTCTTGTTTACTACGAAGTACACCTTTATCACCATATTTTTCTGACTGACGTGTAACTTCATCGTAGTTTACAGACACTTTCGTGTTCACTTTATATTCATTTGGTTTAAACATCGTCAGTAACGTTGCATCAATATCTTGCTTTAATTTACCTTCAATTTGATGCTGCATCTCTACTTCTTTTTCATAAGAAGAGGAACTAGTAGAATGTGCTTCATCTGCTCCTTTTGAGATAACACCTTTTTTACTATCAATAACGCTTACTTCTTCTGCTTTTACGCCAGGAACTGCCGCACTAATCATTTGCTGTATACCCGCAACTTGATCAGCTGTTAATAGTTGTCCACGTTTCACACCAATAGTAATTGCTGCTGTTCCCTTTGCCTTTTCTTCATCAAAAATGGTTTCTTTTTCAGGTAATGTAATTTGCACATTTGCCGTTTCAATTGTCGCAAAGTTTCGTACAATATCTTGCTCCAATTGCTTTTTCGTACCGACAATCTGCTTCATTTTCTTATCTTGCTCACTTGAACCGAGCGAGCTTTCTAATAAAATTTCCTCACCGCTTTTTGAATTAAATGGTAAGCCCATTCCATTCATTTCTTTTCGAACCCATGGAGCATCGTTCTTTTGCACACGAATCGAACCATCGGCTGCTAATTGGTAATCAACACCTAGCTTCGATAATTCTGCTGTAATCTCTTGCTTATCTGCATCATTTAAATTTTGATATACAACAACATATTTATCTGGCAAGGTGAAGTATAAAAGTGCTCCTGTTACAATTGCTAAAAGCGCAGCACCAATGATTAACTTATGCCACGTTTTTAACGATTGGAAAACATTTTTTATCTTTTCCATTTAAACACACCCGTCCATTTTCCTAAATTTGCATATTAATTAGTGACTTATAATTCTCAATAAGATTATCTCGTACAAGAGTAGCCGTTTTCATTTGTGCTTCAGCTTTCTTCTGCTGAATTAAAACGTCATGTGTTTCTCCTACCCCTTTTGTCAATAAATCATATACCGCAGTTTGTGTATTGTTTTGCGTTTTATTCATATCTTCCAATAAATCAATAAAGCTTTTACCTTCAACTACAGATGTTTGTGAAGTTTTCGGTGCTCCAAATGGCTGTGTATTTAACAATGGTTGGATTTTCATATTTCCCCTCTTCCCTCTTATCCTCGGCCGATTTCTAAATCTTTATCGAGCATTTTTTTGTTTGCATTTAATACACTTGTATTTGCTTCATACATTTTTTGAGCAACCATTACATTCGTCATCTCAGCTGTCACATCAATGTTCGGATAACGTACATATCCTTCTTCATTTGCATGTGGATGCGTTGGATCATATACTAGATTTTCATTTCGATCTGTTTCAATACTTTTTATTTTCACTCCGTTAGCAGGAACTCCCTCTAGCATATTTGCAAAATTATTATTTGATTCTAGCACCACACTTCGGCGGTGATACGGCTCTGCGTCTGGTGCTCCCGTCGTATTCGCATTTACGATATTGTTAGAAGTAACTTCCATCCATTTTCTCGCTGTAGTTAGCGCTGAGCCACTTGCATTAATTGCTTGGAACATTGTTGTCTCTCCTTCTACTCTTAACGTCCACGTGCTGCTTGGTTAATTGCGTATTGCGTATTAATCGCATTAATTGAGATACCATATAATTGGTTTGTTTTCATTAAATCTAGCATTTCTGTCGTTACATCCACGCTATTTCCATCTTTATTCGTTTGCATTGATTTCGTTTGGATCTTTGCATATGTATTTTTCATATTTGCTGTCGGTAAGTGCATTTCATTCGTTTGATATAAGTCTGAATTACTCTTTAAATCCGCAGCATTTTTTTTGAATAGTGGATTATTCATATTTATTTGTTCAGCAAATGTTACATCTTGCGCTTTATAGCCCGGTGTATTCGCATTTGCAATATTACTAGAAACAGTATTTCGCTTCGTTACTAAATAGTTCATATAATGACTAACATCACTAACTAAGTCCGGCATATTCCACACCCTTCTTTTTTCCATCATACCGCTTACGACATGATCATCCACTGATGGAAGTTTCACTTCATTATTTATTTCCTTATATGTATTTATTAAAATATTACCTATTTTGTACCCTTTCATATTTTATTCCATTTTCCCATTGTTGTCTTTAGAAAAATACAAAAATATATAAAAGAATATAAAAAACTGTATTCACCTAGTAATCTATATAATATTTCGATATAAGAAGAATAAAATAACGTTCATTTTTTTAGATTATTGCTATTTTTCCATTACAGTCATAAAGTGAAACCTCAATCAGCGGAACGTCTTTATTCAAACAACAGAATGGATCCCCCTTGTAATAAGAGGAACCCGTTTCCATACTTAACAATTAATATTTACCGTAAAACGAATTAGCTTTCATTCGCCCATCATTTGTCATAATCATTTCTTCCAAAATCTTTTTCTTATCTCGAATATGTTGAGCTGCCTTTATTATTAATGGACTCACTTCCGCTGCAACATCCGCTCGCATCTTTTCATCCAAAGTCACCATCCAGCGATTTAACATAGCACTTTTCTCAGCAAATTCTTCATCTGACACTTGCAATTCACCGATTTCATTAAAACAGCCGACAAACGCTTGATAAATATCATTGTTCATTTTCAAGTGCTCCGCGGTAACCATCTATTAAATCTTGTAACACTTTCACAATCGCATCAATGTCTTTTGCTTCACGCGTGACTTTCATCGTCTGAATTTGAATGCTAATCCAATCGTATAAACCGAATAGACTATCATACAAATCTTCAGTAATCTCAGGATTTAATTGAAGCTTTAGCTCTTCAAAAATACGTTCTAATTTTTCAAGAAGCGTATCTCCTTCTTGGAGTTTAAAAGTATTTAAAAGCTCTTCTAAATTACGAAACTCAACGATACATCTTTCATAAATAAAAATTGTATTTTTAATTGGATTACTCGTCATAATGTCATTTTGCATATAGCGTTGCCATGCTTGCATACGATCACTTCCTTAACTTTCATTAATCATCACTTTTTTGCTTTGTCATTGCTTTAATTGTTTTTAGTTGCTGATCTAACATCGATAACTGTTGTTCTAACTTTGAATATTTATCAATAATGGTCTCTTGTTTTTGTTTATTCAGCTTATCTATTGCATCAATTTTTTTATCTAGCTCTTTTATTTGCCCCTCTATACTTTTTGACCTCTGCCCTATTACACCTTCATCTCCTAAAATACCATCTAGTTTTTTTTCTATCTCATGCCCTAGTCCATTAAAGCCAAAGAAGAACTGTTTTGCAGTTTCTGGATTCTCCTTAAAAGCCTTACTTAGCTTTTCTTCATCGAGAACCATTTTTCCAGTCTTATCGACTTCAATTCCAAATGAAAACATAAATTTATCATCTTGTTTGTGTCTAAATACATTAGCCATAATATTACTAATAGAAAATGCAATATTATTACCTTGCATAGCTCCATTTTCGCCGGCAAATAAATCGAGCGTTGAAACAGCCTTATTATATTGATCTCTCATTTTTTTTATCATATTAATTGATTCTTTAATGTTTGAATCTTCAATCGTAACCTTAATTGGTTCAGTCGTTTCCTTTTCCAAATTAATAGTTAATCCTGGAATTGTATCAATTTTATTAGAGGGACTGCTATCAGTCATACCATTAATTATAAATTCGGCATTTTGAGGCGCTGTTACTTGTTTGGCAATTACATTTTTTCCATCTATCATTTCTGAAGTTACCAATCCAATGTCTTTTAATATTCCACCTTCACCATCAACTAATTTAATTTCTCCATTTTTCCCAGCAGTAGTTGATGTGAAAAACAACTGTCCACCTAATGAATATACAGACACTCCATAATTTCCATTATTCATTTTATTAACAAAATCCTTATATGTCATCTCTTTAGTAAGCTTAACTTCTTTATCGTTAATACGAAATGTAGCATCTTTTCCAATTTCCGAATCCAAGTCGATTATATTTTTAGGATTTTCAGAATCAGATTTATCTATGAGTGTAGTTGTAATCTGATGTCTTTCCGCTACTTTTTTAACATTAATCGTATACGTTCCTGCAATTGCGGAAGCATCAGCTTGAACATTAATAAATCCCTCTTTAGACACCCCTGCTTTCTTCTCATTCCCTTTAAACGCATACATCTCCTTGAATACTTGCATAAAACTACCGAATTCTTTTTTCATACTCGCATATACATTTCGTTCCGTAGCTAAGGTTTGTTTTTGATTATTGTAAGGTGTTTTTTTCATTTCTAAAGCCTGTAATTCTAAATTTACTAGATTAGAGGTATCAATAATATTGTTACCAAGATTCCATATTTGCTGTCTTCCACCTAAATTTGATACTGAAGTCCCCAAATTTTTCACTTCTTTTCTACATATAATCTAAAATACTTGTCTTACTCATTGTACTAACCGCTTTTAATGTTGCCTCATACGTCGCATTTATATAAGCTAAATCTGAAATTGCTACCGCTAAATCTACATCTTCTATCTCTTTTCTATTTTCTTGAAGAGCTAGATTTTGTTCACTTAATATCGTCTTAAATGTGTCCACTGTATTTAATATCGAACCTACTTCAGTCGTACGATTCAATATATTATCTAGACTTTTTTTATTTTCTCCCATTACAGATTCCAGTGCATCTTGGTCTCCATTTTGCATAACATCTCTTATTTTTGTTAACGTTTTAATTACGGGTTCCAATAAATCTTTTCCATTGCGAAACATTTTGAGTTCATATCCATCATTTAATTTCCAGGTAACGTCATTTTCCCCACCTTGATATGTACCATCTTCTGCAAATGGTGGTTTTGAAGCACTATCTCCACCAAAAATATATCGCCCTTGTTCTTGTTTATTCGCTAAATACACCACTTGTTTTAAAAGCTGATCAATTTCTGCAGCGCTTGCTTTTAGTTCATTAGGACTATTCGTCCCGTTTACCGCTTGCAAAGTTAATTGATCCACTCTCGTTAAAGATTTCACAATACCTTGTAATGTATTTTCCGTTTGACTTAACACATTTCTAGAATCTGCTATATCCTTTTGCATCTGTTCAATATTTGCTAACGAATGTTGAATCGCAAATGATTTACTTGCTGCAAGTGGATCTTCACTCATGAGAAGATTTTTTTTACCAGAAGTTACTTGATTTCGGTGATATTGCTGTTGCACATTCAAATCCATCATCTGATTCTTTGCCCAGTTTGCATTTTGAAACGTCGATACTCTCATCCCTATCTTCTCCTTTATCTATATTTGACTTGGCAAGGGGAAGTAACTGCCACTTTGTACGGTTATTTTCTTTCTTACCATTCAACCATTTCATTTCTCTGATTTTACACGGCTTGATCCACTAAAAGGCTCTGTGCGCTTCTACCCTAGATTGGATCCATATAAAAGCTTTTCAATTCTTCTACATGTTATCTAATAATCGAAAACAGACTGTCAAATACTTCATTCATCGTTGTAATAGCCTTAGAGTTTGCCACGAAGTATTTCTGGAAGGCCATTAAATTAACCATTTCCTCTTCCATATTGACGCCTTCTATACTCATTTTTTCTTGCTGAATACCTTCTAATAAGTCTTTATGAATATTTTGATAAACATTCACCGCACTTTTATCAGAAGCCACACCAACTATAAATTGGTCTAACGCTTGTTTATAAGAAAGACCTTCTTTATAATCTCCATCTGTAATTCCTGCCAGTTTATTTGCTTTTTCAGCAGAAATTTTCATTTTCGAAACATCTTTTGCGAATTCAGGATTTAACTGAATATCTTTCGCATGATCTCCAACGAAGAAATCTTTTCCCATCACTGTATTCACTTGATTTTTCACAGAACTCATTAAGTCTTCAATATTTTTCTTATAACTAGCAATCTTCGCTATCGTATCTATTGCCGATTGAATTGCTCCACCTGTTAAAGGAATATCCGAGCCATAAATCGCAACAGTCATCGGTTCGTTCCCCTTATTTAATTGAAGTGGATATGTGTCTTGTCCATTTACTGTTAAAACGCCATTTATTCTAACATTTGAGATATTCGGATTTAAGGATTCATAAGACACTTCTATATTGGTATATTTAGACATCTCTGTAATAATGCGATCACGTTCATCAAATAGTTGATTAGGTACTTGTGTCCCTGCTTGTCCAATTTTTTTATTCGCTTCTGCTAAACTAGCACCAAGACGATTAAATTCATTGACATGCGCTTCAATATCTTCTGTCGCCTGTACTTCCGCTGTATCTAAGTTTTTCGCAAGACGATTTACTTGACTTGTGAACTTTCCAGTTTCAGCAACTAATGTATCGTAGTAGTTTGATTGTTCCGGATTTTTCGCGACTTCACGAAACGCATTAAAAAAACCATCCATTAAACTTGATAATGAATTTTTCCCTGTAGTTCCTACCATAGACTCTACTCGTGATAAAGTAGAATTCATATATGCGTAGTACGAGAACTGTGACAACTGATCATTAAATTGCTTCGTTTTCACTTCATCAGTAATTCGATCAACACCTAATGTTTGTACACCATAACCAATTCTCTGTCCTGGCGTATGACCGTTACTAGCTCCTACAGAACCTAAATTCACGGCTTGACGCACATAACCAGGTGTATGAATGTTAGATAAGTTTTGTTTCGTCGTTTGTAATCCCATTTGAGCCGCTAGCATACCAGATAGCGGCGTATTATAATCAGATAACCTCATAATGCTTCACTTCTCCTTTACAATAGTTCATTCATAAAGATTTGCGAATTATTGTTTTTCTCCAAATTGTATTCAGAAACGGAATCTACAATAATCTCTATATTTTTTAATAGTACGTTTAAGTGATATTGATTTTTCAAAAGAACCATTTTTACATTTTTGTCTAATTCATTTAAACTTTTTTGTATTTCTTCCACCTTTCCAATTTCTTCCGATGAAAAATACGAAAATAGCGAACGCATACGCAATGGTTCAACTTTCTTTTCTTTACAAAACTGAACAACCATCTCCTCAAAAGAGCGAGATAATCCTTTTACACCTTCTATGTATTGTAATTGTTCCACTTGCAGCTTTTGAACTGCATTTATATTTTTATGTTTTAAATTCTCATATATTTGTTCTCCAAGCGTTTGAATATTTTCATATGCTTTTTGAATAATAACAAGCTTTTCATATAATTGTATGTACATATAGCTTCCTTTCCTTTTACAAAACTAAATTTACAATTAAACCATGAATTTCTCCAATTTGATTTAACATTTCTAAATGTCCTGTTTTCGTATTAATTAAATTCATAACATCTTCTAATTCATTTAATCCCACTTCAGCTTGTTTTACAATTGTCATTTTCTGCGAATATCCATAACGCGGATGACGAGACATAACGTCTTTATATTGCAGTAAGTTATCAACATAAAAATTCAAAAATGATTTCACAGTATTTTTGTATTCCATAATATTATCGAGCGTTAACTCTAATTCAATTTTCTCTTTAATCTCCCCAATATTATCAACTAACGCTTCCATTTGTTCTAACAATTTATCTTTTTTCGGATCTGCATGCAAATTATCCGAAAATGCAAGTCCTGTCCTGACATTTGCTTCTTTCGGCATTTGAGTAGCAGGCGGTATATGCGATAAATTCGGATTGTGCGAGATAGAACGTAGCATATATATCACCTATTTATTTTTTTATTTCTTTCAAAACTTAATCGTAAAATCCAGTTATTTATAATTATACTCTGAACACTCATATTTTGCAGTTATTTTTTATAGAAGATATGTTACAATTTAGCATGAGGTGGCACAAAACTATGAATATTTTTCTTTGTGGTTCAAATCAATTAACAGCATTAGATCAAGAAGAAATAAAAAAATTTTTAATTGACTATGCTCACAAACATAAAATTTATATATTATGTTATAAATCTATCGAAAATGAAGTTCTTCATTTTTTCATTGAAAATGAAAGACTCGCTCAAAATTTATGCCTTTATACGCTACAACCGTTACATTTATTAACAGGCGAATTTCAAGAAATCGTTAATTATTTAAAAAAACACGGAGCTGAATATATTGCTTTTGATCATCCTTCCGACTCCATTTATCGATCAGATTATATGTTTTTTGTAAAGCAAATCGTCGAAGATACTGATTTAGTTCTCTGTTTTTATAATGGGGATAAACATACGTCTGTCATTCCTATTGACATTGCAAAAGAAGCAGGAATTGACGCCGTTATTTATGATTTACCAGGCTTACATGAAAAGCAGATGAAAAAAAGCTTTGAACAAAAAATTCGTATGATGTAAAGGGGGAGGAACAATATCGTTATTGTTCCTATTGTAAATATGAAAACTGAACAAGATTATAATCATTTTATTACGAGTTTTAAACAGCTATTTAATATGGATATCGCTTCCTATAAGCAAGATAGAATGCGCAGAAGAATCGATGCTTTCATTTCAAGAAAAGGTTTTGACAATTATACAAACTTTTTAAATAGTTTACGCACTGATCAAACATTATTTTTAAGTTTTATTGCCTACATTACAATTAATGTTTCAGAGTTTTTCAGAAACAAAGAACGCTGGCAAACGTTAGAAACGAAAGCTTTACCAAAACTACTTGAACAAAATAACGGTAAATTAAAAGTTTGGAGTGCTGCTTGCGCTGCCGGTGAAGAACCGTATACACTTTCTTTAATCTTATCGAAGCATCTAGCTCCCTTTCGTTATGAAATTCAAGCTACTGATCTTGATTATCATGTTTTGGAAACTGCGAAACGTGGTCAATATACAGAACGCTCTTTAAAAGAATTACCTATTGATTTAAAACAACGTCATTTCACAAAAGAAGATGATACATATATATTACATGAAAATATTAAACAGCAAGTCACATTTAAGCAACACGATTTATTAATGCAGGCATTTGATACGAACTACGATTTAATCATTTGTCGAAATGTAATGATTTATTTTACAGAAGAAGCAAGAATAAAGCTCTATGAAAAATTTAGTCGTTCTTTACGAAAAGGCGGCGTACTATTCGTTGGTAGCACAGAACAAATTTTAACACCCGAACGCTACAACCTTCAGCGTTTTGATACATTTGTCTATGAAAAAATATAGCAAAAGGTCGTCATAATGAAATGACGACCTTTTTTATTATAGAATACGAATCAATATGATACCTATAACCCATACAAAGAGAAATAGAGCTGTAACAGACCATTTAAATTATTAGCCCCACTCTTTATTACTCTTTAAAACTAAAAATAGTACAAATAATCCTGACATAATAGCAAACACATTAGAGGCTTGTACTCCCTGTTCACTTTTTTCTTCTTTTTTCTCTTGTCGTTCTTCTATTTTTTCTTTCTTTTTAGAAACGACTTGATTATCATTTTTGCTTTTTGTATCTTTATGAGCCTTCCCATTATTTACTTCCTTATTGTCTGTCAACGGCTCTTTTATAACGTAGTTGATTTCCTCTTTCTCTTTCAACGGCTCTTTTATAAAATAGTTTACTTTCTCGTCTTGCTTTGGTATTTGAACAACTGGAAGTTTTTCTTCCGGAAGCGGAGTCTCCATTTTCGAATCTTCCTGCTTCTCAGTTTCCTTCTTATCTTCTAGTTTATTTTGATTCGTATGTTCTTCTATATTTTCATCCTCTTTCACTTTTGGTTCGATAATAGAAATGATATATTCACTCTCTGTCACAAGCTTGTTACCTGCCGCATCTGTTACTTCCACAATAAGTTGATGCTGATCAATAGGTAATGCTTCTGTTATTTCAATTATTTTCTGCCAATCCATGTCGTGTTTATTATAGTCTAATAAAAAAGTAATATCGGTACTTTCTTCTTTTCCCTTTAATATAACCCGCACTTCTTTAACAACCGATTCTATATCTATCGTCTTTACTCGTATATGAACAGATTCTTCCTTTTTCCGTTCAATAAAATTCTCGTTCGCCTCATCAATAGTAACCTTCTCTAACTTCGGTAATTCTTTATCTATAGTGGGTGTTTCATTATTCATTCGAATGAGCGGAACATTTAATTCATTCTCTACTACTTCTTCCTTCTCATCTCCTTTATAGCTTTCAACGAGCTGAAGATTCCAATCACCTTGCAAATCATATATTCCGACTTTGTAATTGGCGACCCATCGTTCCGTTTCTTCTTCATACTCGAAAGATATTACTCTTTCCTGCCTGTACTGCACACCATTTTGTTGTAATTGCAATACACCTTTTACACTTTTAATATTTTTTTCATTTGGCTCTACAGCAATTCGCAATTCTTCGCCAACCTTTAATTCCTGCTTATTAACTGTAATGGTTCCTCGGTCTGTTTCTATCTTTCGTTCTTCTCGTTGTTCTTTCTCATTCTCTACTGCTTTTCTTTCATCTTCAACCGGGGGCATTTCGGTTCGTTCTGTCTGTTCCCGATTTTCTATATGTTGCTCCTCTTTCTCATTCAATTCACTTATATTTTGCTCTTGTCCAATTACTTCTTCCGCTTGCCCTTGCAATGGGAAGAAAGTACATATATATATAAATAGCAAACTCACTAGAAAAAACTTTACATTTTTCATCTATTTGTTCAAACCCCTATGGCGATTTCGTCACTTTTACTCCGAAAAACCCATCTACATTTACAAGCTCTCCATACGCAACCAATACGTCGTTCACATAAATTTGAATCGGTTCATCAATATCTTCATCCAATACGACCGCTTCGTTTTCTTGTAGACTTAAAATATCTTGAATTGTCCTCACTGTACTTCCAAATACAAATTTAACATTCATTTCTACATTTTGTAGAATAGATGCATCCATATACACTGGCTCTACCTGTTTAACTTCTTGATATTCAATCGGCTGTATGACTGGTGCAGGAATTTCTTCCTCTTCAATAACTTCTCCAACTATTTCTTCTTGCTCTTCCACCATCGGATAAAGAAGTCGTCTAACCATTTCTTTTGCTTCTGCAATTGGTAGTATTTGATACATCTTTGACTGAAGAAGGTCACCAAATTCAATGTTAAACGTAATTTGAACAAGCTCGTCCACTTCCATCGCTTCTCCCAAATACTCCATTTCTTCTTTTAACGAAACAAATTTAACATCTGGTGGTGTCATATCCATCTTTTCTTTAAATATTTCTGACATTGCTGTTGCAGCATGCCCCATCATTTGGTTCATGATTTCTTTAATACCACTTAACTCTAATTCACCTAGTTCCTTCTCCGGATCAATTTCACCCGTTCCCATCATCATTAAATCTACCATCGTTAAAGCAACTTCTTTTGTAAACACGAATACGTTCTCATTCTTTAATCCTTCAACAAAATCGACATTTAATATAACAAAAGGAATTGGTACTCCATCATAATGACGAACATTAATTGCCTCTACATTTGGTGTACTAATAGAAACTGGTTTGTTTAAAAGCGTTGATAGTACTGTTGAAGCTGATCCAATCGAAATATTCGCAATTTCCCCAAGTACATCTTTCTCTTCTTGTGTTAACTGCTCTTTCTCAATCTGTTCTTCTACAACCTCAGCTTCCATAATTTCCGCTTGCTTTTCTATTCCTTCTTCCACACCACCAGATAATTGTAATAATTTTTTTATCATTTGTTTCGCATGTTCAACTGAAACAATTTGCACAAGTTTAGAATCTACAAGATTATCTATTTTTAATTCAAACGATACTTTAATAATTACGTTACTTCCATCAATACCAGAGATTTTCTCCATCTCTTCCTGAAGTCTTACAACTTTAATTGTAGGTGGAGACATATCCACTGTATCCTGGAAGAACTCTGACATAGATGTTGCTGCGAATCCCATCATTTGATTCATTGCTTCTTGTACTGCACTTAGCTCTAGTTCACCGAGCTCTTGCCCTTCTTCAACTACCCCTGTTCCCATCATCATTAAATCAGCAATAGATAAAGCGACGTCTTGCTTTAAAACAAGAAGATTTTCCATATCTAATCCTTTTGTGAAATGAATATTTAATACAACATGCGGAATTTCAACATCACTTGTATCATATAAATCCACCAATTCTATATGAGGAGTAGTAATACTTACTTGCCTATTCAAGATGGTTGATAATACCGTCGAAGCTGAACCAAATGATATATTTGCAATCTCGCCAAGAATATCGCACTCTTGAGGCGTTAAATGCTCATTTTCTTTCTCTAGTACAATAGTGCTCGTATCCCCTTTTGTGTGTTGCTCAGGCATTTTCCCTGCCTCCTCATTTCTGTTTTTCTTTCATGATATAAACTTTCGATTACACTCGTTTTTTCACCAAACTTATTAGCCACATTGTGAACATGTATTTATTTCCACAACATTTGTAAACGGCTGTTGTCACACACTTAATTAACAGTTCTAACTAAAAAGCTCCCCAATCGTATACAAGTAGGGAGCTTCCGTCATTCCTATTATAAACCTTCTGGGTTTAAAATGAGGACCACTCGTCCATCACCGAGAATTGTCGCACCCGAGAAATAGTTAGAACTCTCTGCAAAGAAGTCACCTAATGACTTTAAGACTATTTCTCTTTGTCCGATAATCGTGTTGACAATAAGTCCATAGCTGCGATATGAATTGCGAACAATTAATACTGGAACCATTTGACTATCATATGATGCAAACGCATCACCTTCTGTTTCCTCACCAAATACAGTGCTTAAATGTTTCACTTCAATAATTTGATTGCGATAATTTAAAACATCTTTTCCTTGTAACGATTGAATGTCTTCCTTTTGAATTCGAATCGCTTCAACTATATTACCAAGGGGTAACGCATAACGCGTATCATTTGTTTGAACAAGCATTGATTGAATAATTGACAAAGTTAATGGAAGTTCAATTCTGAATGTACTTCCTTTTCCTTCCTCAGAATCAATAATTAAATGCCCACCTAAACTATGAATTGTATGTTTAACAACATCTAATCCAACACCACGTCCAGAAAGATCCGACACAACTTCCGCTGTACTAAACCCCGGTTGGAAAATAAGATCATACACTTCACGATCCGTTAATTTATTTGCCTCTGTTTCTGTTATAACACCATTTTTAATCGCTTTTTCTAATACTTTCTCTTTATAGATACCGTTTCCATCATCAGTAATTTGAATTACGACATGATTCCCACTATGGAACGCTTCTAATTTAATAGTACCTGTTTCGTTTTTTCCAGCATCACGGCGTTTTTCAACTGTCTCAACCCCATGATCAATTGCATTGCGAATTAAATGAACAAGCGGATCACCAATTTCATCGATAACAATTTTATCAACTTCAGTATCTTCACCTGTAATTTGTAAATCTATTTTTTTTCCTAAATCTTTCGCTAACATGCGCACCATACGCGGGAAACGGTTGAAAATAGTTTCGATTGGTACCATACGCATATTTAATAGTACATTTTGAATATCTTTTGAAATATCCCCTAATCGATTTAAATGCTCGATTAACTCTTTATTTTGAATTGTTTCTGCTAATTCATCAATTCGTCCTCGCTCAATTACACTTTCTTCAAACATATTCATTAATCTTTCGATTTTTTCTAACTGAACACGAATAGAACGATTCTCTACTTTAGCATTTTTCGTTTTTGTAGTACTTTTCGTTGACGTATTGCTTACTTGTTGAGTTGGTAGCTCTAAAGGTGACTCCAACTGTGCAGTTTCAACCTGCTGAAACGTTTCTTCCACGGGTACGGCTTCTTGTACTACTATTTCTTGCGCTTTATGTTTCCCTTGTTTCACTTCTACTTTCTCAATTTCAGAAACGTGAAGAACTACCTGTTTCAACTCTTCAACACTACGATCCGTATTCATATATACTGTAAACTCAAATCCAAAAGCGTCTGCTTCAATTTCTTCAATGCTCGGAACCGTTTTTTGTATTTCCCCTAAATTTTGTAACGCTTCCAAACACATAATGGCACGTACAGCTTTTAAAATAGCTTGTTTTTCAACTGTTATGTGCACTTCATGCGAAACAGTATCATTGTTGTTTTTACTACCTTGCTCTGCATTTTCCATAGAAGCGTCTGCATTTCCGTTCAATAATGCTTCTAATTTAAATTTCGTTGATATGACATCTATATTACCTATTCCGCCTTGCTGCACATCTGCAACCATCTTTTCCAAATTATCAATGCATTCAAAAATAACATCAATAATATTAACATTGACCATCATATTACCATGACGAATTTCGTCTAAAACACTTTCCATCTTATGCGTTAAATCCGCCATTTCTGTAAATTCCATACTCGCAGACATACCTTTAAATGTATGAGCTGAGCGGAATATTTCTCCTACGACTTCCATATCGGCAGGATTCCGTTCTAAATTTAGCACATTTTCATTTAGCGACTGTAAATGTTCTTCTGCTTCTTCAAAAAATATATTTAATAGATCTGTTTGCATTTTAATCCCCTATCTGTCTAACAAACATTTCATTTATGTATAACGATTTAGTGTTTTAAAAAATAAAGAAGGGGCCACATATCTATCTACTATCATTGTTTTGATTCCTTGTGGCACCCCTTCTATATTAGCTGTTTGCTACTTTTGTTAAAGCTTCGATTACACGATCCGCTTGGAATGGCTTTACAATAAAGTCTTTTGCCCCGCCTTTAATTGCATCTAATACCATACCTTGTTGTCCCATCGCGGAACAAATGACAACCTTTGCACTCGAATCAATTTTCATAATTTCTTTTAATGCTTCAAGTCCGTCCATTTCAGGCATCGTAATATCTAGTGTTACAATATCAGGTCGAAGCTCTTTATACTTTTGGATTGCTTCTACCCCATTCTCTGCTTCACCGATAACCTCAAATTCAGAATTACTTTTCAACAAGTTTTTAATCATTGTTCGCATGAACATCGCATCATCTACAACTAAAATTTTATGTGCCATTCTTTTCGGTTCTCTCCTTACTATGTATAAAAATATCTTAATATTTCACCTTATCATTCTCACTCATTATACAAAATAAAACGATAAAATTTAATATTTTTTAAAAGAAATTCCGTATTTTTATTATTTTATTACTAAAATAGAAATATATTATTCCTTAATATATTACAACACGGCGGTTCTTCTCCCAATTTTGTGGTGAATCATTTGGCGCTACTGGTTTTGTGTCTGCATATCCTACCGATGCTAACACCTGTATCTTCTCGGTATACATTCACTTGACTAACACCATTATTATCCACATATGCTTTTAACTTTTTATACAATTCATCCATGTGCTTTTTTGAAACTGCTTTTTCATCATTTTTTCCATGTGAAATATCTGGTATTGTATTTTCCGTTACTTTTGCATCTACTTGCTCTGCGTCACTGAGCTCTTCAAGCATCTTTGATAATTTTACTGTATCTTGCTTTGAAGTCGCAACTAGTAATACAAAGAAAGTTAGCAATAACATCGTTAAATCAGTAAAAGTCGTCATCCAACGAGGCTATCCTTTTTGCGGTCGTTTTCTCATCATGCCACTCCTCAAACTGCTAGGCTGCTCGTTTTTCTTTTTTTATCTTCGTTTCATACACGTATGTATCGAGTTTTAACTTTAATTTAGAAGGAATTTGTCCTCGGTACAGCTCTGAAATTGCTTCTATTACAAACTTCTTCTCTGTATACAAATCTTCAATACCACGATACACTTTTTCAGATAGCGGTATTGCAATCATATTTGCAATAATAGATCCATATAATGTCGTCAACATTGCAACGGCCATCCCTGTACCAATTTGTGAAGTATCTTGTAAGTTTTGAAGCATAATGATAAGACCGATTAACTTTCCTATCATGCCCCATGCTGGAGCGAAATCACCAATCTTATCTAATAATGTTGCTCCTTTTCTTAACTCATACACTTCAGTTTCAACATCTTTCATTAACACTTCTTTTAATTCCGCTTCATCATAGCCGCTTAACATTAAACGAATTCCCTTTTGAATAAAAAGATTGTCTACTTGCTCTCCATCAACTTCTAATGAAAACACCCCATGTTTTTTCGACTTTTTTGAAAAATTAACAAACAAATCAGTTAACTGTTCTAAATCTTCTTCTCTTCTATGTAAAACAGTAAAAATACTTTTCATATATTTTTTTATTTCTCCAAATCTATATACCACAACGATTGTCGCTGTTATCCCCCCTACGACAATTAAAATAGATGAGACATCTAAGAAGTTTTTAAAACCTTTTATTCCACCGCGCCAAACATGATTGCCGCTATTACAATCGCAAAACCTACTATAATACCAATTGGGCTAGAAATATCAAACTTCCTTTTTTTCTTTGTGGTCTAGCTAATACTTGATTTTCGTCTCCCATATTCCTGCCCTTTCTTTTCATTTTTATAAAATATTTTTTCATTTTAATAATGCGTTTTTACATATAATATTCATTATATGTTTATAAACTATCTATCGCAATATAACAATACAATTGACACATTTCATTTCTATACTAGAATTATAATATAGCAATGTGAGGAGGATTCCTATGGAACATAATATTTTACAGGTCATTGCATTAGCAGAAAAACTAAAATACGAAATGCGACACAGTTGGCTTTCAAACGGACGTCAAGAAAGTGTTGCAGAGCATACTTGGCGTATGTCCTTAATGGCTATCTTAGTTGAGCCTTATTTGGATCAAAAAGTAAACATAGAAAAATTACTTAAGATGGTCATAATTCACGATCTTGTTGAAGCAGAAGCTGGTGACATCCCCGCCTTTGATACGATGAATAGCCGTGAATTACAATTACAAAAGCAAAAAAACGAACAAGAGGCTATTTTAAATATTAAACGTACACTAGAAGGTTCTCTTGGCGAAGAATTATACGATTTGTGGATGGAATTCGAAGCGAAAGAAACGTATGAAGCAAAAGTTGCTAACGCGCTTGATAAACTTGAAGTGAAAATTCAGCATAACGAAGCTGATATTGATACTTGGCTACCAATTGAGCATAAAATGACTTTCCAAGTTGGTAAACATACAGATTTTGACTCTTTCTTATCTAAATTACAAAAAATCATTGAACAAGACGGAGAAAAAAAATTACTCGCTGCTGGCATTGACGTTGAAGCATGCAAGCAGTAACCATTTAATTATGAACTAAGACACTCATTTCGAGTGTCTTAGTTCATAATTGTTGATATTGCCTGCTTATAAATAAGTTGTTGTTTTCCATCTACTAACATTAATACTGTAAATCTATCTACTCCAACTACTTCCCCTACTATTCTTACTCCGCTCTTTAAGAATATAGTAACTGCACCTTTTTCTTCTTTTATTTGCTTATACAACTCTTCTTGTAAATGTTCCAATAACTGTTCTCTCCTTTACCAGTAAATAATCCTAATATAAAAAATTAAAGATTAATTACTTATATACTTTGTCTTTTATATTCATAAACTTATTAATTAGTATATCTAAATCCCGACTAAATAACAAAACTTTATCATGATCCAATCCATGCCTAGCAACAAGTTGAATTAACTCTTTCTTTTTGTGTTCTATTTTATTGTGTAATTGTCCCATCTCCATCTCTATACTAAAACTCCCTTTTCCCATAATATTACTTGTAAAATTATAGTACATTTTTACCAATAAAAAAATAAAAAATGGTTTTTTTTACAAATTTTATATTTACGAAAAGAAATTTCAATGTAATTGTAAGCTACATCCACCTATTATACGCTTCCATATTGTTTTATCCTTTTCAAAAAGTGCTATGAAACTCAGTGTATGTCGTATCTAAATTAGCTCACAGGCTCTTGTCTAATTAAAAGTAAGACTTGCTCCTTCTCCAAATAAAAAACATATCTTATAAAGTAATCCATTAGTTATATAGATTAATTTCCTAAAAAGGAGGAAAAAACATGAGCTTTGGTGGTAGTTGCGCTGGTTTCGGCGGTGGATTTGCTTTACTCATCGTACTATTCATCCTTCTAATCATTATCGGATGTAGCTGTTGGGGTGGCGGCGGAGGGTTTTAAATATAATACGTATCCTTTTCGCTAAACTCTAAATGAATGAAATATGTTAACTAAAAACTATACGAAAACAGCTCATATTTGAGCTGTTTTTTCATACTTTCGTATGAATTTATGTCCATCTTTTTTGTGATTTCAACTAACAAGAAATCGTTTACTATGGAATAAGAAACATTTTTACTAAGGAGGATTATAATGATTAAAGGTCTTTATGAAGCACATTTACCTGTCTGTAATTTAGAAATTTCGATACCTTTTTATGAATCACTGGGGCTAAAATTATATAAAAGAGACAAAGATATCGCCTTCTTTTGGATTGTAGAAAATGAAAGTTGGATTGGCCTTTGGGAAGGAGAAGAATACAAAGTTACTTATCATCCATCTTTACGACATATCGCTTTCCAAGTAAGCTTACACGATTTAGAAGACGCGATACACTGGCTCAAACAGAAAGGAATTCCAGCGCGAAAAGACTTTGGAATGGAGCCAATTGAGCCAATCGTTTTTCCAGAATTAGCACATGCCTCCGTATATTTTAACGATCCTGATGGAAATAGCTTAGAATTCATTGCACAATTACCTGTTGGACTACATAAAGCAGAGAAAATGTATTTAAGTGAATGGAAAAAGCATGTACAAACATCGCCAATAGATAGGGAGTAATTTTTATGTCAGTGCAATCAGTTTCTTATTCCACACTGCTTAAAACAAATAAAAACTTCAAAAAACTATTTTATGGTCAAATGTTAAGCGTACTTGGAGATTGGTTTCATACTGTAGCTTTATTAACATTTGTCTATAGCATAACAGAATCTCCATTTATGATGGCGCTCACTTTTATGAGTAAAGGATTACCTCAACTCCTTCTTAGCCCATTCATAGGCGGTATTGTAGACCGTTTTTCGAAAAAAAAGATTATGATTTTTACCGATATTTTACGAGGAATTATCGTCCTCACTTATTTATTAGCGATCTATAAAATTGAGATTATTTTCATTTCTAATATATGTTTATCAGTACTTTCTTGCTTATTTGATCCCGCTAAGCAATCAACTCTAAAGAATATCGTAAACCAAAATCATTTAGTAACCGCTAACTCTCTTTCTAGTACAATTAATGGTTTTATGTCTATTATGGGGGCTTCTTTAGGTGGGATTATCGCACAAGCTTTAAGTATTGAGGTCGCTTTTTTAATGAACAGCCTATCATACTTTATTTCAGCCTTTATTATTCATAGAATGAAGATCCCTTCTCGTAATACTTTTAGCACGAAAAAAGCGTTTTTCACTGATATAAAAGATGGTTATACATACATAATGCAGCAAAAAATCATCTTAACTTTAATTCTTGTCGGAATTTCATGGGGCATTATTGGAGGGGCTTATCAGCTACTTCTAACAATCTATGCCGAAAGAATTTTCCACTCTAACATTGGAATTTTATATACAGTTCAAGGAGCTGGGCTTATGATTGGTAGTCTTCTCGTTAACTTATATATATCTAAAAATGAAGAAAAAATGAAAAGAGCATTTGGTTGGGCCTATTTACTACAAGGGATTTTCTTTCTCGGATTCATTCTATCCAATCAACTTATTATCGGTATCATTACATTACTCTGTATGCGTATAGCAGGAGGAATCATCGTTCCACTTGATACGACATTACTACAAACGTATACGCAAGAAGACATGATTGGTAAAGTTTTTTCATTCCACTACTCCATTTACGGATCTCTTATTCAATTATCTATGTTTATTACCGGATGGCTTTTAGAAATACTTTCTCCGCAAATAATCGGTAGTTCGTTAGCTATATGCTGTATTTTCGTTAGTTTTATATGGCTTTTCTTATTTTATCGTGGGGAACTTAGTGAAGAATCTACTATCACTTAATAGCATGTATATGTACATGCTATTTTTATTTATGTCGAAATTTACAGGAAAAAGGCGATTTATTCCTCTTATGTTCTAATTTTTTAGAACGTATAATAAAATTAGATTATAAGAAAGGAGCTATCATAATGTTTGAGGATCGACTTGCCATTTCAGCTGAACAACAAAAGCTAATTTCCAATGCAACTCGCATTCAAATTCTTCACCTTTTAAAAGACGAGACACTCACTGCAAAACAAGTATCTACTAAACTAAATAAATCTGCTGGTAGCGTTCACTATCACATCCAAATTTTATTTGACGGAGGCTTACTTGAATTAGTAGATACAAAGGAAAAACGGGGGATTATTGAAAAGTACTATAAAGCAAAATCTGCTCACTTCTATATTGAAGAAGCTGGCACGGAAGGAACAAATACAGGGAGCCATATTGTATCTCATTTATTTTTAACTCCAGAGGAATTACAACAACTCACTTGGGAGATCTCACAAGTTTTATTACGCTGGGAAAACAAAACCGCTCGTCAATCAAACTCTGAGGAAGAATACGCTATTTCCTGCCGTATAAAAAAACAATGAAAGAAAAGTCCATATACACATGAAAAATAAATTATTGTTATTGTCAGGCACAGGCGTTTCTCGTTTAGGTGATTTTATGTACCTCATAGCTCTAAACTTAATGGTGTTAAATAGTACAAACTCTCCCGCTGCTGTAGCCGGCACATGGATTGTCGGCCCAATTGCCACCGTTGTTACAAAAATATGGTCTGGTAGTATTGTAGATCGATTAAATAAACGGTCAATTATGCTCATCACAGATATTATTCGAACAGTTCTCATCGGCTGTATTCCACTATTTGACTCTATTTGGGCAATTTATATTTTTATCTTTTTGACTCGCATTGCTACATCATTTTTCGATCCAGCTTCATTCACTTATAAAACAATGCTCATACCAGCTGAAGAGCGTGCTCAATTTAATGCTTGGAATAGCCTATGTACAAATGGGGCTTTTATTATCGGTCCGGCTCTTGCTGGAATACTTCTCACTACATACTCGGCAGCCTTTGTTATTTACTGCAACTCAATTTCATTTCTACTTTCTACCATTCTCATTTACTTCCTGCCAAACATCACATTACAAACAAAGCAAAACGAAGAGGTTGCAAATACTTTCGTACAAACGTTACGAAGTGATTGGAAACAAGTCTTTTCATTCGCACGAACTGAAACTTACATTATTCTCGTATTCGTTTTATTTCAAGCTACGATGCTTGTCTCTATGGCACTTGATTCACAAGAAGTTGTTTTTACAAGACAAGTACTGTTTTTATCCGATGTAGAATATAGCATGCTTGTTAGTATAACCGGAGCAGCTTACGTTTGTGGTTCATTTCTTGTCTCTCTCTTTGCAAAACGATTACCGATTCAATATTGTATCGGTTTAGGTATGATTTTCACAGCAATAGGCTATGTGATTTTCGCCTTTTCAAATTCATTTACGGTCGCAGCAAGTGGTTTCATTTTACTTGGGATCGCTTCATCATTTGCTGGTACTGGATTTATAACATTTTATCAAAATAACATCCCAGTACATATGATAGGACGTATCGATAGCGTATTTGATTCAATAAAAAATTTCATTCAAATCTTTTTCATTTTAGCAATTGGAGCATCCGCACAATTTATTTCAATTCAAATTGCTGTAATAAGCAGTTCATTATTAATTTTTGCTCTTTCCTGCTTATTAGCAATCCGGGTAATGACTCCTTCACGAGAAAAATATTTTAAAACTACAGAATCTTCACTAGAATATTAATTGCACGATAAAAAGCGGCTATTATGCCGCTTTTTACATTAAATATTTTAAAAATAATAGACCGGATGTTACTATGACTAGAACATTGAAATAAATCATCCAGCCTTTCTCAAAATCTTTATATTTCTCTTCTTTTACTCCATGCTGTCTTAATTTCATAATAATCATAGCTAGTTCTTGTTCGTGCTCTATACTTCCAAATTGGATATATTTTTTATTATATTTAATCCCGTATACGTTTTTCATTTTTTTATGTTGTGAAATTGCTTGAATATCTTCTATTAACATACTGTATTCATTTACCTTTTTAAAATAACAATCTAATCCTTTCATCAGCAACCTTTTATTTGTTAAAACAATATAATAGTAAAAAGTTGCACCTACAGTATAAATATTCGGTATTACTTTTGTATTTACCATGCATCCCTCTTCTACTAACAGTTCATTCTCAATTTCTTCATTTTCTTGTAACTCTTCGCGAATTGACTCTTCAAGCATTTGTAAAGTTAATTTTTTTAGCAGTTCACCATTTCTCACATAGTACTTATCTATATTTATAGAAGCATTCGCCTCTTGCTCTAAACGTTTAATTTCTTCTTCTGAATATTGGAGTTCGTTTAACATCGATAATATTCTTTTATCCATATTACACACTCCCTTTCCACAGTTTTTGAAGTTTTTTCTTCCCACGAGAAATTCGATTATATATATAATCCGCCGTTACTTTTAATTCTTTTGCAATGTCGTCAATGGAATATCCATCAATATACCTCTTTAAAAAGATATATCGATCCTTCTTATTTAAATCTTGCACTATTTCCATAATCTCTTCTTCTTGTTCTATTTCATAACTATCATGGATACTTTTATCTACTTCTACGTCTTTATCGATTTTGTTCTCTTTATATACTTTCTTTTTATATTCCAATGCCTTTAATTTAGTAATACCAATCATCCAAGATTTTAAGTTTCCCTTTTCTGTATCAAATTGGTCAATATTAAACCAAATGACAGTAAATACATCGTTATAACAATCATCCACATATTGTTTTTCAATAGGGGTACTTAATGATTTATGAATAATGTACAAAATTAATTTTCCATATTGATCAATCACTTCTTTCAAAGCATCTTGATCATGTTTTTTCATAGCTATAATTAAATCCTCTTCAGAATTGAAAATCATAAGCATCTTCCTTCCTCAGTTCCCCTTTAGCAGCTGCTTTTACTTACTATTGGCATTTCATTCTCATTTTCTATCACTTTTGTAAAAATTTATTAATTTTTATTTCTACGTATATGATAACAAACAAAATACCTAAGTTCAGAAAGAATCGACAGCTCTCTAAACTTAGGTATTAATATAAAGCTATTCACTTAAACTAAAGTTTCATCGCAAAGTTCCGTTATATTTTTAAAGTATTGTAAGTTCTCATTCACTTCAAATTCATTAAATAAATGCAGCTGCCTCACTATTTCAACTGCAAATTCAACATATGCAGATCCTACCGCTGTAATAACCTTACCATCCACAGTTACATCTTTCTTTTGTTTATATTTCCATTCATGTAGATCTGCTAAGTGTTCTTCATCTGGAGTTAATGATGTTGAGAATTTCTTCTTATTAAGCACGCCTGCTGCATGTAGTAAAGATGTCCCTGCACAAATACCCGCTATCCATTTATTTCGCTTATGTAATTCGTTCACGATAGATAACAACTTTTCATTTTCTAAATGATCAAAAATATGTCCTCCTGGTACAATAAACACTTCGTAATCCACTACTTCAATATTCTCTATAGAGACATGTGGTTGACACAAAAATCCGCCTTCTCCTGTAACTGTTTTTCCGTCTACAGTTGCTGTTATTATTTCGAACTCCTTACTTGTCAAAAATAAACTCGCTATATTCACTTCAAATTCTGCAAATCCATCAAATAAAAAGATTAAAGCTTTTTTCATATTATCGCCTCCCTCTATACCAATTCGAAAACAATCACATTTCTCCCCCAAAAAGACAAACCCGCATCACAGGTTTGCCTTTTTACTCATTTCTTATTTAATCCTTTTTCATTTAAAAACTCTTTCATATGCATTCTTTTCTCTTTGGACATAAATGAACTCATTGATTCTGTCCATGTTACGTTTTTTTGATTTAACGATCTTTCTTTGTAATACGCACTCATCGTTTCATCATATTCGTTTAATAATTCATCATATTTCTTTTCATCGTATCCATTTTTATGAAGAATTGCTGCTACCGGTAATCGTGGTTTTACTCCATGCTCTTCATCTGGTACGCCGACTGTCATTCCGAATACCGGATATACTTTATCCGGTAAATGAAGCAATTCACTCACTTCTTTCGGGTTATTACGAATTCCGCCAATATAACAAATACCGTATCCTAACGATTCTGCTGCAAGTGCTAAGTTTTGTGCAAAAAGTGAAGCATCTACCGTCGCAACGATAAAGTCTTCCACTCCTTCATGTTTTATCTCTGTACCATGTTTTTCACACGCCATTTCAAGTCGTTTTAAGTCTGCACAACAAACAAAGAATGCTGCGCAGTCTTTCACGTGACGATTCCCGGATAATTCAGCTAGTTTACTCTTTAGTTCCTGATCTGTTACATATATAACAGAATACGCCTGTACAAAATGTGAGGAAGCCGCATGTTGTGCAGCTTGCACCATTCTTTCTACTACCTCTTTTGAAATTGGTTCTTCTTTATATTTACGAACTGAAACGTGTTGCTCCATCTTATGTATCATCTCATTCATGAAAGTCACTCCTTTTTTTCTATTCCTAATGAAAAATTAACATATCTTTTTCAATATTCACAACTTATAAGCACAAAAAGAGCAATTCTTTTTGAATTACTCTTTTTTTAAGTATCTTTCATTACGGTAAATGAAATTATATTAATTTAATGGAAACTACCGAGAAATCCGTACTCTATTATTGTTACGCCGTTTTTAAAACTTTAACACCTTTTACAATATTCCAAATGAAATAGTAAATTCCTACAAGAATAAACACCGCATACGTTATAACCATCCCAATTCCAACACTCTCAGACTGATTGAAACTTAAACCGTATACTCCTGATAAAGCTAACCCTCCTAATAAAATTGCATACGGGAAAACATGTGACCAAAATGCTTTTTTTGCATGATATTTCACTTCATCTTCCGCAATGAAGTAAACTATAATTGGCAGTAAAAATGGTGCGAAAAAGATACTAAAGTAACATAGCGAAGATAAAATATTATTTCCTTTCATACGATTCACCTCTAAAGTTTTTTGTTACCTTCATTATGTCAGGAAACCACTTTAGAAACTATCGCTTTACCTTTCATGAACATGACATCTTTGTAAGATTTTCCTCAAACTAAAACCCACCTGATTCCAGGTGGGTTTTAGTTTAAATTTCATTATATTCGATTTAATAACCAATATTGTGTGATCGCTAAATATTCTCGAACGTTCGATTGAATAATAATTGGCTTCGGTGTTTTCGCCGGAAGGCCTTCTAATGTCAATCCTTGTTTTTCTGCAATCTTTTTCGCTCGGAACATATGAAAATCGTTCGTTACAATCATCCCTTTTTTCATATTTTCAGGGATAAGAGGTTTTGAGAATTTAATATTTTCATCTGTGCTCGTCGAACGGTCTTCCATTATAATACGGTCTTCTGCAATATTTTGTTTCATTAATCCTTGTTTCATCGCTAATGCTTCTGTAATGTCTTCACCTTTTCCTTGGCCTCCAGATACGATAGCAATTGTTTTATCATGTGATTTTAAATATTCAGCTGCTTTATCAATACGATATTGCAATGAATAAGACGGTTTCGTTCCATTTACTTTCGATCCGAGTACAATAATGTAATCAGCATCATCAGGCGCTTTCATATGTCCATACTTATAAATATTATATTGCAAAAAACCTGCATAAACAGCACCAATCATCAAGATTACTAAACTATACTTTATAATTTTTTTCTTTAACATTCATATATACTCCTATTTTTTCTATTTATCATAATATCCACTGATTCATTTGTATACAGATAAATTCCAATTCAGCATAAATTCCCCTCTAAAGTAATATTAATCATATCTTTGGGAATAGTAAGTACAACTTCGCACGAAGGAGTGTACATATTGCTCGTTTTTTTATGTAATGTATCATTCTTTTTTATTTTATTTTATTTTTAATGTCGCTTAAGTTATTAGGAAAATCCGCGCTAGCACAACTAACTCCTCATGATTTTGGCGCTATTATCTTTTTATCTTATTTAGCCTTTCAAGCAATACCAGTCGACGGTGCTTTACAAGCATTTTTCGGCATGGTTACCATTACATGCTTACATCTACTTCTTACAAAACTAAGCTTATTAAATAAATTAAATCGCTTCATTCTCGGGCATCCCATTATTTTAATAAAACATGGGGATATTATTTTTGAGAACTTAAAGAAAAGTAGATATCCAATTGCCGAATTACTCTCAAACCTCCGAGTGGCAGGATATCCAAGTGTTCATGAAATTGAATATGCAATTTTAGAATCAAATGGATCTATAAGTATTTTGCCAAAGAGAGAACTCGTACCATTGACTCCGAAAGATATGAATATAGATGTTAAGTATGCAGGGTTACCAATTGCTCTTATCGTTGATTCACAAATTCAATACGATAACTTAAAGTTAATCCATAAAAACGAAAAGTGGTTACATGCAGAGTTAAAGGAGAAAGGCGTTACAAATATTAAAAACGTTGCTTTCGCTTCTGTGCAGGAGATAGATGGATCTTTTGCGATTAGTTTAAAAGAATGAAAAAATCCCCTTATTTATTCAAGGGGATTTTCTTCACTATATTGCTGCTTTCTCTCTCGCCATGTTTAACGGAACAGGATGTTTCATACGATTCATCGTAAATACGATAATTGCTGTCAATACTTCCGCTACTGGCATAACGAGCCAAATTCCATTTATCCCAAATAATTTTGGCATAATCCATAATAATGGAATAATAAATAGTAAGCCTCGACTCATTATAATCAGCACTGATTTTTTCGTTTGTCGCACTGATTGGAAATACTCGCCATACACAATGTTATAGCCTAAAAATACGTATTGGATAAAGAATAAGCTTATACCCGTTAATGTTAACTCCAATAGCTCTGGAGATTGGACATCAAATAGACCAATAATATATTTCCCGAAGAATAAACCGATAACAATTGCAATACCTCCGAGTACTACCGCAATTTTTACTGCGAACTGCAATCCTTCACGTAATCTTTCTGATAAATTTGCACCGTAATGGAAACTAGCAATTGGTTGTAATGCTGCACCAACACCGAAGAATAATAGTAATGTCATTGCATGAATACTATTCACCATCGCATAGGAAGCGACTCCTACTTCTCCTGCATATTGAACGAAAGCAATATTAAAACCAATCGTTACAATTGCAACTGTACTTTCTGCTGTAAAGCTTGGGAAACCAATCACCATAATTTGTTTAACCGTATCCCATTCAAAATGGAATTTCGTCCATTTTAATACACTACTTTTTCTAAAGAAGTGAGTTAATAACACAAGGAAACCAATCGCTGCCGAAAGAATAGTCGCTGAGGCAGCACCTGTTACACCCCATCCAAAGATAAAAATAAAGATATAATCAAACACTATATTTAATACAGCCGTTACAACAAGACCCGCCATTGCTAAATTAGGATTTCCGTCATTTCGTATAAATGTACTTAAAATATTTTCTAACACGTATATCATTCCAAATGTTAATAACACGTGTAAATAGTCTAACGCATATGGTAAAATCACTTCATTTGCACCGAATAAGTATGCTATATCTTCTATTCTCCATAAGCAAATAGCTGCTAAACCAGCTACGATAATAACTGCCACTGTCATAGATTGAGTAAAAATAGACCTTGCTCTTTCCAGTTTATTTTCCCCTAGTGCAATGGAATATAACGTTGCTCCACCCATTCCAATCCATAATGAAATAGAGAAGAAAATTGAAAACGCTGGAATAGCTACGTTTACTCCTGCCAAGCCGTTTGCGCCAACTCCTCTACTAATCATGACCGCATCAATCACAATATTAACCGACATTAATACCATTCCAAGAACAGCTGGTATTAAATAAGTAATAAATAAACTTTTAATTGGTTTTTCTCTTAATTTTTCTGTTGTTTCCATCATATAAATGCTCCTTTTTCAATGCTCTGTTCACAGTTTAAACCTTCAAGTTACTTGAAGGTCAATAGAGAATCAAAAAATATATAAGCCTATTTATTTATTTTTTAACAACAGGTATTTGAATTTCCGTTACTTGCTCCTTCGGATTTTCTGTTACAGACCAGTCAATTAGCGCAAGCTCAAGTGCATCTCCACTTACTTCGTATCCTTCGTTATCAATGTGCTTTAATAATTCCGTATACGTTGCGTCTGTTTCTTCATATGGTCCATGGTGATAAGAGCAAGCAAATAAACCTTCTTTAATTTCATCAGAAGTCTGAACTTGAAAAGGCATATAATCCAAAAGAATAAAAATACTACTATACGCTTGAAACTCATTTTGAATTAATGCTTTTTTTGAAACTGTTACACCGATATCTCCTGAAAATACACTATTGTCAATTTGCTTCATATTTTTTTGCAGCGAATGGATATAATATTCAAACATATCATCTGTTGTATTGGGGGCAACCGCAATTGCTGTTATTTTTCTCTTCGATATCTTTTTAATTACAATTCGATCTGTTTCCGCTTTCGTCGCTTTCTTCATTAAATGAATTTTATGTTCCATTTTTGCCAAAGCATACTCGATTTCTCTTTGCTTTTTTCGCATCATTTCTTGTTGTTTTTCTAGTAAATTCAGCGCATAAGACGGATTCCGTTCATCAATATATTTTTTTATTTCCTTTAATGGGATATTTAATTGGCGTAAAAATTTAATTGTATCTAATAGTGAAAACTGATCGATTGTGTAATAGCGATAATTGGTTTGCGGATCAACAATTGACGGATGAAAAATTCCTTTTTCGTCATAATAACGCAATGTAGATTCCGCTATATTATGCATTTTCGCCATTTCTCCAATGGTAAAACGTTTATTTAATAACATTTTTCTTTCTCCATTCATTATATGTAAACTTTATTACTTCTTATTATATATCTATATCTCCCATTTCTAAAACGAATCCTCTCATGAAAATCTGCTATTTTTTCATTGATTTTTAATAAATTTTATTATATATTAATTACAGGTTCAAATTACAAGTTCAAAAGAACTTGTAATCAGACCCTTTGTTTAATGGGTTTTACATATTTTCATTAGGCAAATTCCGAGAAATCGTATGATAAAAATAAAAATGATGAGGAGAGGATCCGATGGAATTCGAATTTTTCTTTCAAATTGCACTTATTTTATTAAGTACAAAGCTTGCTGGTGATCTTAGTGTTAGATTAGGTCAACCTTCTGTACTAGGTAAATTAATTGTCGGTATCGTTATCGGTCCAGCTGTATTCGGTTGGATTGAAAATTCAGAGCTTTTAACACAATTAAGTAATGTCGGTGTTATTCTTTTAATGTTTATGGCAGGACTTGAAACAGACTTAGAAGAATTAAACGCAAATCGTAATTCTTCTTTAGCCGTTGCACTTGGAGGTATCGTTCTTCCATTCGTAGGTGGTTACGTTTCTGGCCTTGTTATCGGAATGGAACAAGGGAATGCTGTCTTTTTAGGATTACTTCTATGTGCAACAAGTGTTAGTATTTCCGTACAAACACTTCGTGATTTAGGTAAAATGAAAACACGTGAAAGTACAACGATGCTTGGAGCAGCTGTATTTGATGACATTCTTGTTGTTATTTTATTAGCATTCGCAATGAGCTTCTTAGGTACAGATGATGTTAACTTAACAATGGTTATCTTGAAGAAAGTAGTATTCTTTGCTTCTATTATTTTAATCGGTTGGAAAGGTGTTCCAGCGATTATGCGTTGGTTATCACCACTACGCGTATCGGAGTCTATCGTTAGCGCAGCACTTATCATCTGTTTCTCATTCGCATATTTCGGCGAACTATTAGGAATTGCTGGTATTATTGGTGCTTTCGCAGCTGGTATCGCTATTTCTCAAACGAACTACAAACATGAAGTAGAAAAGAAAGTAGAGCCAATCGCTTACGCTATGTTCGTACCAGTCTTCTTCGTTAGTATCGGTATGAATATTACATTTGACGGTATTGGTGATCAAATTTGGTTTATCTTAGCATTAACAGTTATCGCTGTATTAACGAAACTAATCGGTTGTGGATTCGGTGCACGAATGACTGGATTTGATGCAAAGTCTTCTGCAATTATCGGTGCTGGAATGGTTTCTCGTGGTGAAGTTGCCCTTATCATCGCAGGAACAGGACTTTCTTCTGGACTATTAGCACAAGATTACTTTACAGCTATCGTTATTGTCGTTATTTTAACTACAATGATTACACCACCAATGTTAAAATACACTTTTGGCGCTAAAGATAAAGCAATGAAAGCAAGTAAATAACTTTACTATAATAAAAGGAGATTACTATTTTATAAGATAGTAATCTCCTTTTTCATTTTATCTTTAAACAATTCCATTCGTTTTTAACCATTTTTCAAAAATGAAGCGAGCTTCTTCATCATCGATATCATCACGAAATGAATATACTTTAATTCCATAATCATCGATATATTCACCTAGCTTCATTTCCTCCACTTTCTTATAAAAATCGTCTGCCTCATAGTGCGGAATATAAGCATCCCAAACTGGTTCTTTTATTCTTTTGTACGCCGTCACTTCTAAATCATATCCATCTTCATAATATCCGATGTGATAATGTTTGTTAGGATCATATTTTGTCATAAAATTCCCCTCCCTAAAAAAAATTATCATATTTCACATGATAAACAAAAGCGAGCTGTATATTACAGCTCGCTCCATTAATTAAATACGTTCCATCGCCGTCTTCAACGTTCCAACAACAAAGGCAATTTCTTCACTTGAAATAATAAGCGGCGGTGCTAATGTTAAAACGTTATTATACCCCGCTGTTGTCATACCGTTCCGCCCTATAATTAAACCTTTTTCTTTACAAGCATTTACAACACTTGCGATTTTGTCATTATCAATTGGCTCTTTCGTCTCTTTATCATTTACTAGTTCAATTCCAACTAGTAGACCTTTCCCTCTAATATTCCCAACAAGTGGATGCTCTCCAATTTCTTCTTTTAATTGCTCTAATAAAAGGGAGCCCATTTGTGCAGAGCGCTCAATTAAATTTTCATTTTCCATAATCTCTAGGTTTTTAAGCGCTAATGCACAAGCTGCTGGATTTCCACCAAACGTATTAATATGGCGGAAGAATTCATATTCTCCTTTCCCTTTAAATTCTTCATATATTTCTTTTTTCACAGCTGTTGCTGATAATGGTAAATATGCACTCGTAATCCCTTTTGCCATTGTAATAATATCTGGTTTCACATCATAATTCATAAATCCAAATGCTTTTCCTGTACGCCCGAAACCGCAAATCACTTCATCGCTAATGAGTAGTGCACCGTGTTTTTGACACGTTTCATGAACAGCTTTCATATAGTCTTGTGGCGGCATTAAAATACCTCCACCTGTAATAATTGGCTCCATAATAAATCCCGCTATGGTTTCACTTAATTCCCATGTCATCACACGATCTACTTCTTTCACACACTCTACATCATAAATATTTTGTGATTCCATTTCTGGCATACGGTAACAATCTGGAGGCGTTATGTGTAAAAAACCTGAAGCAAATGGCTCATATTGATATCTACGCTGTGCTTGGCCAGTTGCTGCCATCGTTGCCATTGTATTTCCGTGATAACCACGATAGCGTGACATAAATTTATAACGATGTGGTTCACCCTTTTGAGCATAATATTGCCTTGCTATTTTAAAAGCCGTTTCATTCGCTTCTGATCCACTATTAGAGAAGAATATAACATACTCTCCACCAAGCCACTCATTTAACTTTTCAGCAAGCTTTATAGCTGGCTCATGTGATTGTGACATCGGAAAGTACGATAATGTTTGCAATTGCTTATAAGCTGCCTCTGCCAGCTCTTTTCTTCCGTATCCACTATTCACACACCAAAGACCACTCATACCATCTAAATATCTTTTTCCTTGTATATCTTCAACCCAGCACCCTTCTGCTTTTGCCCCTACCATTGTACTACTTGGACTAAAGGGACGCATTCCGTGCCAAACATATTGCTCATCTTTTGCTAATAATTCATCGGTTTGTTTTGTCTTCATCATTTCTTCCACCTTCCATAACAACTTATTTTTCACAAAGCTGCGCTGGTACCATGATGAGTTAAATTTCTCCCTGCTTATTTTCATTCCACAAAATTATGACAAATCCTACTTACAATACAGTAATATTTATCCCGCATTAACGGGCAGTAAAACTCCCACCCCAAAATTAAGCTGGAGCAAAGAAGTTAGGTGGGAGATTAACTGCCCGTAAAAGCCCGATTGGTGCGGGCTAATAATCAGTGGGGGATGAACACCCCCCACTGATTAAAGTTTCACTTTATAAGAAAATGACAAAAGAAAAGGAGCTTTTCTTATAATTCGAAAAGCTCCTCTATTTTAATGTGAAGATGCGTCGCTAATACCATGACCAGTATTAGATTTCACAAGAATTTCATCAAACTTCGCTGCATCTTCTTTCTTACTAGAGAAAACAGTTCCTAAATATGCTGCAAGAAATCCAAGCGGAATTGAAATAATTCCAGGTGTCGTATATGGGAATATCGCTTCCCCAACAAATATAGCTTTCCCTGCTACAGGATTCCATACATTAGGACTTAATGCTACAAGAACAATTGCTGATACAAGACCGACAATCATACCACAAATTGCTCCCGTTGTATTAAAACGCTTCCAATAAATTGTGAATAATATTACTGGTAAGTTTGCACTAGCAGCAACTGCAAATGCTAGTGATACTAAAAATGCTACGTTTAATGTTTGCGCAAATAAAGCGAGTATAATAGATACTATCGCTACTCCAATAGATGCATAACGAGCCATGGAAACTTGTTCTTTTTCCGTTGATTTTCCTTTGCGAATAATCTCGTTATAAAAATCATGAGCAAATGCGGAAGCTGCCGTTAATACAAGACCTGCTACTACAGCTAAAATTGTCGCAAAAGCAATCGCCGATACGAATGCGAATAAGAAATCTCCACCTAACGCTTTAGCTAATAAAGGTGCTGCCATATTACCGGCTGGATTTGCTTTAATAATTGCTTCATTTCCTACAAATGCAGCTGCACCAAATCCTAAGAAAATCGTCATAATATAAAATGCACCTATTAACCACGTAGCGTACACAACAGATTGACGTGCAGTTTTTGCATCACGTACTGTGAAAAAGCGGACAAGAATATGCGGTAATCCTGCCGTACCAAGAACTAGTCCTAAATTTAAAGAAAGTGTATCAAGACCATCTTTATACTTTACTCCTGGATTTAAAAATGATTCCTTCAGTGGAGTAGCTGTTTTCATTTGAGCGAACATTTCAGTCACACTGAAATTAAATTTGGAGAAAACGATAACAGAAATAATAAACGTCCCTGCCATAAGTAGTACAGCCTTTACAATTTGAACCCAACTCGTAGCTGTCATTCCTCCAAAAATAACATACACAGTCATAAGTGTGCCCACGATTAATACAGATGTCGTATATTCGATACCTAATAATAATTTAATAAGTGCACCCGCACCGACTAATTGGGCAATCATATAAAAAATCGAAATAGTCATCGTATTAAGCGCTGCAATACCGCGAACCTTTTTCGCATCAAAACGTGCCGCAATCATATCAGCGAGCGTATACTTCCCTAAATTTCTAAGCGGTTCTGCAACTAGGTATAATACAACTAAGTAAGCAACTAAGAAGCCTATACTATAAAAGAAACCATCAAACCCAGTTAACGCTATTGCTCCAGCGATACCAAGAAATGACGCAGCAGACATATAATCCCCAGCAATGGCCAGACCATTTTGCCAACCAGTTAATCCCCCTCCAGCCGTATAAAACTCACTCGCATTTTTCGTTTTTTCGATGCGAAATACGTGATAACGAGTGTACCAAGGACGATAATTAAAAATAGTGCAAACGCAGTAGTATTCAAATTCAGCCCCTCCCTTGTTGCATATCTTGTAGAATTTTTCGCGAGATTTTATCAAAGGATTCTGCTTTTTTGCTATAAATCATACATAATGCCCATGTCATTATAAATTGTGTAAAAGCAAATACCCACGCCCAAGTAACATCACCAAATGCCGGTGTATTGAGCACCTTTGAATACGATGTTAAAATAGGTAGTGCAATAAAAAAGCTTAAGAAGAAAATACTCATTGGAACGATAAACTTCTTTTTCGTATTTAACAGTAATTGAAATTCTTCTGACTGAACAACCTCTGTATAATTCACCTCATTTTGCAACTTACGTGCTGATGTATCATCTCGTTTCATTCTCTAGTCCCCTCTCTTACTTAAAATATAATTCCCCCTTGCATACCTAAAAACTAAATTTTATAAATATTCAGAAACTTATTTCCATTTTAGACAATCCATACATTCCTGCAAAGATTTTTCGATAGACATTTTTCGTCAATTTCTCTTAAATTTTTAATATACTTTTTCAAAATAAAGCGAAACCTCAATTATTTCCCCCCTCATTAAGACAGAAGTAGTGCTTATCGCACTACTTCTGTCTTTGTCTCCTTTTCTAAATTACGAGCTGTTTCACTTAATTCAACGTCTTTTCCATCTTTAAGTGTTCCAAATATAAAATCGAATACTGGATTTGAAACTCCGAACCAAAACTTTTCATTTTTATAATGGTGTAATATGTGCTGTTTTTTTAGCCATCTTCCAAACTTAGTGAAGGGACGAATCGGTTTATGTGCAATATAATGTTTCCATTCATAAACGAGGAGCATGATAATCATTCCTATTCCAAATGAAAGTGTAACAGTAACACTTTTTGTAATACCATACGATATAAGTAAATATATAGTAAAGCTAGGTATACTAAACCATACAGGCAAAAATAAAAGTTTCAAATCATCTGGATATACATGATGATCATAATGTAATCTTCTTAACATTTTTAATAAAAATGCGTTTTTAGGCGGCTTTAAATGGAATAAAAAACGATGCGTCATATATTCGTTAAAAGTATAAAAAGCAATCCCAAACACACACGCTAACATACCGATCCATGTGAAAAATTGCATTTTTAAAATAATGATGAAAATAAATAGAATACTATACATAATAACAATATCATGTTGTAAAAAGAACTCCTTTACCACTCTCTTCATCTTTCTTCCCCCTTTTCCCAAAAAACAGCCGTAACATATCGTTACGACCATTTCTTTTCTATTTTATTCTTATTCTATTCACTTTACAAATTTGCCTGCTGCTCTATTGTCGAGAAAAAAGTGTTCGAACCAAATATATTTTGCTTCGGGATAATGTGTTCTACTGCAAACACCGTTACTTCACCCCTTTGTACTTCTCCAATAATAAGCCCAAATATTTCATGATTTACCGCAAACGTTGGTTGTTTCGTTTGCAGCAACCTTGCTGCATTTTTAAATACCGCTTCATATAATGGGTTCCTGTCAGTAATTTCTTTTCGGATTTTTGGTGCTAGTGTGATGATAATTTCTTTTCCGTCAATAGTGGTTCGATACATAAAAATCTCCCCTTCAATCTTATGTGAACAACTGTAAAGCTTTGTATGCAAAATGGATAGAATATCCTACTAAAATAATACCTGCTCCGGCTGTAATATAGCCAAGTGCTTTTGGTTTTAATAAAGTTCTTCCAAAATGTACAGAAAAAGCAATATTTAAGTTCCACAAAATAATACCAATAATAATGCAAAGACTGTACAAAAAAGCTTCTTGTTTCGTTACCTTTGTAAGCAATGAGCTAAGTGTACTTCCGTATATGCCAAACCAAAAAACGAGATTTAATGGGTTGGATATCGCAATTAAAAATCCCGCCATAAAGGATTGTTTAAGTCCACCTACCTCTTCTTTGTTATATTCCATATTCGAGTGGGAGATTCCTTGTTTTACACTTTGAAATCCTAAATAAAATAGCAGGAAAAACCCAGTGCAGTACATAAAAGCTTGTACATATGTATACATAAACACAGAAGATAAACCAAAATAAATAAGAAGCATAAACAAAATATCAGCAGTCATTCCTCCGATTCCAACAATCCACGCATGCCAAAATCCACGTTCAATTCCACGTTTTAACATTTCAATATTAATTGGACCTACCGGTGCAGCTAATGAAATACCCAATACTATTTGTTGTATAATTGCTCCAAACATCGCTCTATCCTTTCTACTTCTTTTACTATTAAATAATGATGCAAATATAGAAAATAGACTAGCTTTCATAAAAATTATTCACTAATACAATACCCTTTTTTATCCAAAATATACAAAAGAGCCATCCAGTTGATGGCTCTTATTTCTCTATCCTATGATGAAAAGGACATTTACCTTTAATCGGTTCTATATCATCTCCAATAAAATATTGCTTCCATTCACGATGGTCAGGATCGCCATAGTGACTAATGTTAGGATGCTTCGGCAGCTGATCCCACTTTTCAACTCGCTCACGAACCATTTGTCTCGAATATGAGCCTTTTGGACGATCTCCTTCTAAGCCCTCGAAAATAGTTCGTGGTTGGAATCCAATAACGAGAGAATTTCCTAAATGCCTAGTCTTTCGCTGTTTATAAGCCGGTGCATTTCCAAACGCAAATATCGGTTCACCACCAAATGAAAATTCCCATAAATAATGATCTGGATCTTCAGGAATTTGCTTCGGCCATGTTTGATCATCGTTTTCATGTAAATATTGTAGTACTTTCCAAAAATAATCTCGATAATATTCGATTGATTTCTCTTCACATTCCGGTTCTACAAAAAGAAAAAAGCCTCTTCTTACAATTGGCCGTTCTTTCATTAACTCCAAAAAAGATAACATTGTATTGGGTAAATGTCCCCAATCATTATGAGAGAGAAATGAATAACGAAGTTCATTCTTTTTCAAAGCTGTTAAACCGAAATAACACGGAAAAGTTGATTCTAGCACGACATTCGAAAAATCATGAAATTCTTTTGCAACCCAATTCGGTATGTCGACTCTATTTTTCATTCCTTCATTATCTAATAAATAAGACTCATTCATTCTTTCACCTCATTATGTACAGCTTTCATTTAAGAATATTACATACGCGGCTTGTCCTATACCTTATTAAAAATTTGAGCGGAAAGTTATTTAAAAATACAAAAAATAAAACCGCTTACTTGACTAAATTCTACCAATTCGTGTATATTTAAATTAATCATTTAGCAGAATATTCGAGAATATAGCATTTTTAAATTATATTTTCTTTTTAATGAATTTCACTAAATGAAAAAAGTAATCGTTTTTTAGGAGGAATTGTAACATGCAAGGAAAAGTAAAATGGTTTAACAATGAAAAAGGTTTTGGATTTATCGAAATGGACGGCTCTGATGATGTATTCGTACATTTCTCTGCTATTCAAGGCGACGGCTACAAAGCTTTAGAGGAAGGTCAAGAAGTATCTTTCGACATTACTGAAGGAAACCGTGGACCTCAAGCTGCTAACGTAGTAAAACTTTAATCCAACATATGACAGGAGGTTACCTTACTTGGTAACCTCCTTTGTTATTCTTTTGTATATTTCCGTTTTACAGAGCGAAAACTATGTGAAATGTGCAAAATACAAAGGAGGCAATAACAATGAGTTCACATGTAAATGATTTTGAAGAAGTAAAATTCCGTGTAGAAACAGCACAAAAAATGGTAGGTTCTGCAACAATTTCAATGGATCCGGACACATTAGAGCATGCCACTACTGCAGTAGAAGCGGCTCGTTCTCAACTAGAAATTATGAAATCCGTTGCGACGGATTTAGACGAACCGTTTCTAATGAATGAAGAAAAAAAATTAAGTAAATGTGAGCATCAATTACACGAAGCGAAGCACTAAAAAACATCCAGAGAAAATTCTCTGGATGTTTTTTCATGACAATTGCTCTCCATACTTTTTTAATTTCTCTCCAACCGTACATTGCCGTATACAAAAAGAATGGGCATAGTATTTACTATGATTTTTCCGATTATGATTCTGTAAGAAACATCCTTCGCAATACGTCTCTAATAAGTCATTTACCTCTGTAATGAGTTGCTTTTTATTCACCTTTGCACCTCTCTATTCGGTTATTTCTTTATGACTGTCAATCGCCGTCCCTTCTAATGCTTGCGTTGCTAATTGATGCGCCTCTTTATTTTGCTTTCTAGATATCGGTTCACAAACAAGCTTTAATTTCATTTTCTTTGCTTTTTGTTCAATTTGATCTAAGTAATGATTTAAATGTTCATCATAGCAAGGCCATTCACCAGCTAATTGCTGCAGTACAACTTGAGAATCCCCTCGAAGTGTAACTGGTTCATATTTAATTCCTAATTCCTCGAGTATATTCATCCCGTATAATAGTGATGCATACTCCGCTTCGTTATTGTCATATATGCCTTCTATGTATGCATTGCGACGAATTCGATAATTTATATTTCCTTTTTTATAGTATACACATATACCAACCCCAGCTTCTTTCGTCTGTACATCATAACCACCATCAAAATAAACTTGAATTTCTTGAGGCTCTTCCTCCACTTGCTTACTCAGTTTTTTCATTTCTTTTAATGACCATTCCGCGTCCATTTCATCGAAAAATAATAGTTCTTTCGCTCTTCCTGTTTTCTCAAAATCCTCCGCAAATTGAAGTACTTCTTCTATGTTCATGTACTCTGTTGTTAATTCCGTTTGTAAACCACGCTTTGTTTTATACAACCAATGAATTTTATATTTCATACTAGATTCCCCTTATATAAGACTTCTTATATTTATCCCACTATTTACGGCCATTAAGACTCCCACCTTAAAATTTAGCGAAAGCGAAGAAATCAACTGTCCGTAAATACCCGATTGGTGCGGGCTAATAATCAGTCGAGTCCCTCACTAATTAAAGTTTCACTTTATTTTATTATATTTTATCAAGAGTCACAGTATTATATACAATTTAATCATATACAAAAAGAGCCCTCCTAAGTAAGGAATGGCTCTTTCACCTATTACATAAATCTTTCAAATTGTACTCGTTTATTAATCCAGTACATTACAGGCATACCAATCGCCATTACTACGAATTCACCCGCTGCACATGTTAACCAAGTCAACATAAATGGTAAATCAAATGCAAGATGAAGTTCAATTGCAATCATAAACATTGTAATCGTAAAGATAACTGTATTAAAAATCATACGAGCCCAAACACCTTTAATAAATCGCATAGAAATAATCGTTGCAACTAATGCAAGAATAGATTGCCCTACTCCAAATACTAAATCATAAGCGATCATAGGTGAGAAAAAGAGATTCGTTAAAAATACACCTAATACAATTCCGTAAATTGCTTTCTTGTTAAATACAACGAGATGATTAAACATCTCTGAAATACGAAACTGTACATTCGTAAAGCCAAATGGCTGAATAAGCATAGAAACAGCAATATATAATGCCGCTAAAATACCATTACCGACTAAAGTTCTAATATTCATGACAAAATCTCCTTAGTTTTTTTTACGTGGGATGGTTTCGAACCACGTTATTCGTTTTTTAAGCAACAAGATTATATTTTACGCAATAGGTAGTCTTTCGTCAATAGATTCCTATCCTTCACTACCTTTTTCCTTTTAGAAAACGTATAATAAGACATATGAAAGATTTAGGAGGTTTCACTTCATGACAGCAACAATTCAAAATGAAAAAGTGATCGTTTCCATTTCTGACAAAGGTGCAGAATTACAAAGCGTTCGCTTAAAAGAAGATAACACTGAATATTTATGGCAAGGCGATTCTACTTATTGGGGGCGCCGCGCACCAATTTTATTCCCAATTGTCGGCCGATTAGTAGATAATACATACTACGTAGATGGTGAACCATATTCTCTAACACAACACGGCTTTGCTCGTGATCTTACATTCTCTGTAAAAGAACAAAGTAAAACGAAAATCACTTATATTGTAACTAGTAATGAAGAAACATTAAAAAAATACCCATACGAATTCGAATTACTCGTTTCTTATGAGCTAGACGGACAAATCGTTCATGTAACATATGAAGTAAATAACCCTACTTCAAAAGAGATGTTCTTCTCAATCGGAGCACATCCTGGTTTCAACTTCCCCTTATTAGAGGGCGAATCATTTACAGATTATCATTTATCATTTAATGGTTCTGAACGCTTAGAAACAAACGTATTAGAAGGACCTTATCTTTCAAGTAAAAAGCAATTAATCGCTGAAAATACAAATGAATTACCACTTACATACGATTTATTCAAAAATGATGCGCTTATTTTTGAAAATATGAATACGGATGAAATCTCTATTCGTTCTCATAAACATAATAAATTTGTAAAAGTAGAATTTGATGGCTTCCCATTTGTTGGCGTATGGACACCAGGCGAGAACGCACCTTTCTTATGTATTGAGCCTTGGTACGGGATTGCTGATGAAGTAAATCCAGCAAAAGATTTCAAGGAAAAAAAGGAATTCAATCTTTACCAGCGAATGAAACATTTACATGTCGTTATAGTATTACAATCGGCTAAGTTACTCTATCCCCTACTTAAAAGGAAACATATAAGTAGGGGATCATCTTATCATTTGGAGGTTTCTCATTTTGATTGAAGTATATATTGATGGTGCATCAAAAGGAAATCCTGGTCCTTCTGGTGCAGGCGTATTTATTAAAGGGGTTCAACCAGCTGTACAATTATCATTGCCCCTTGGGACAATGTCCAATCATGAAGCAGAATACCACGCTTTACTTGCGGCATTAAAATATTGCACGGAGCATAATTATAACATTGTCTCTTTTCGTACAGATTCGCAACTTGTCGAGCGAGCTGTCGAAAAAGAATACGCAAAAAATAAAATGTTCGCACCACTATTAGAGGAAGCACTGCAGTACATAAAAAGTTTCGATCTCTTTTTTATTAAGTGGATTCCAAGTAGTCAAAATAAAGTCGCTGATGAATTAGCTAGAAAAGCTATCTTACAAAATTAACGGGGGTATGAGTGTGAAAAAAGATTGGATTGCTCCTCTTGCTTTATTATTTGTCTCTTTTATTTGGGGAGCTACGTTTGTTGTCGTTCAAAATGCTATGTCTTTCGTTGGTCCGTTTACTTTTAATGGTATTCGCTTTTTATTCGCCGGAATTATTTTATTATTCGTTCAAATGATTTTCTCAAAAAAATCTTCAAAACAAGATATAAAACAGAGTAGTCTCGCTGGATTAATCGTTGGCTTCTTTTTATGTGTTGGCTATGTATTACAAACATTCGGCTTACTTTATACAACTTCTTCAAAAGCTGGTTTCTTAACAGGGCTTAGTATCGTTATGGTACCAATTTTGTCTTTTATCTTTTTAAAACAAAAAGCTACCATTTTTATCGTACTCGGTATTGCTGTAGCAACAGCAGGTTTATACTTATTAACGGCTGGTGATTCTTTTCAATTAAACATTGGAGATATACTCGTTCTCGGTTGTGCAGTTGCTTTCGCTGCCCATATTCTTGTTAACGGCTTCTTTTCTAAGAAAATATCACCTTTATTGTTAAGCACGTCGCAAGTATTAGCTGTTGGTATGTTTTCTTCTATTTGCGCCTTTTTGTTTGAAGATTGGGAAAAATTATTTTCAGTAGCACTATGGACGAATTCTTCCTTTTTATTTGCTCTATTTCTAACTTCCCTATTCGCGACATCCATTGCTTTTTTCATTCAAACATCGGCACAAAAACATACGTCTCCGACGAGAGTAGCAATTATTTTCGCAATGGAGCCCGTTTTTGCTGCCTTAACAGGCGTTCTCGTTGCAAATGAACAGCTTTCTATTTCTGCTATTATCGGATGTCTATGTATTTTCCTAGGTATGGTTTTTGTTGAACTACCTTCCAAAACAAAAAAGAAGCGCGGGCTGCGTGAAGTTACGCTTGTAACTTCCGCATAAAAGCCTTAGCGCTTTTTTTATCTGTAATTTCTTCTTCTTTCAATCGTTCTAATAACGCAACAAAATAACTCCCATCAAACTGTAATTGATGTTTAATCGTCGCTTCTATTGCTGCGTTTACAATTCCATCAGATGCACCCGTATATCCCTGTCCGAACATAATAAACCCTTGTGCTTCCTCTGATAATTTAAATCCTTTCGTATGTAAGAATGAAAGATAATCTTCTACTGTTTGCATGATATTCCCACCTACTCAAAAATTCTCCACTTCTTATCATACATGTTTTTACACGCTATGAGAATGAAATTTATTTGACAACTTTGTAAATCTATCGTCTACTTCGTAGACAATAAAGGATTTCCTTACAATATAAAAGAATATGTAAAATGGAATTTATTTTATATTAAAGGGGATATCGAATGAAACAAGCACTATTAATTATCGATGCTCAGCAAGAATTAATTGATGGAAATGAACAAGAAAATGAAGTTTTTCGTAAAACCGTGCTATTATCTACACTAAATACAGCTGTACAAAAAGCAATAGATTCAAATGCCCTTATTGTTTTCGTAAGAGATATCGATGTTGCTTCTGGTAGTGGTGTAGGATTTGAAGTACATAATCAAATTAAAGTACCTCAGTCTGCAATCCTTATTAATAAAGCAGCAACAAACTCATTCTATGGCACTTCTTTACTTGAACTTTTAAAAGAAGAAAAAATTAATCATATTGTTATAGGTGGATGTAAAACAGAACATTGCATTGACACCGCAGTTAGAACAGCTACTGTACAAGGATTTGACGTTACATTAATTAAAAATGGTCATTCCACAACTGATTCTGACGTATTGTCTGCGGAGCAAATTATTGGTCATCATAATAAAACTCTACACGGTCATTATAATGTTGATCATTTTTCTATGGTGAGAGATATCGAGGAAGATCTCTTTCAACCAACTCATGACCAATATCGTGAATAGGTTAACCACAAAAAAGAATCCTTTACTTTACAAGGATTCTTTTTCATCCAAAAATTTGAGCTGCAATGCTATATAGCTCATTATTCCTTTTTAATAATTGATCACGATTTTTTATCATAATTGGTGGTTTATTAACCTTTTGGAAACCAGTAGTCTCTAATTCTTTCATGAAACCTTTCTTTCCTTCTGGTACATCAATTCTTAATTTACCATTATGCTCTCTTGCTAAATAATGAACAATTTCCATTGCCATCGTATCATTTTTAGCAACGACTGGTCCTATTATTTTATTTTCTGGCGTTTGTATACTCATACCATAGCCTAATACATTTTGTTTTGTATCCTTTATAAGGATACACTGTTCACTTTGCATAATTCTCTTCTTTAAAAACTCTTTTCGACTTGTTCCAAATGCACCTTCATCTATTTTTATTATTTTTTGTAAATCAAACTCTTTATAATTCATGATATGACCTTCATTTCCTACACATTTATAATTCGCACTATATGAGTTACATATGTATTTAGAAACATAGCTTACAGCTCTGAATCCTAATTTTTCATATAAAGGCTTTCCCTCATCCGTAGCAATAAGCATAATTAGAGTATGAGCTGATACGCTCTTAATACATGAATCTGTTATACTTTTACCAATTCCTCTTCCTTTATAATCTGGATGTACCATAACCATTCCGACAGATGCCAATGTCTCGCCGTATAATATAATTGCCGCACTTGCAATAAGCTCTTTTCTCTCATTCCATATACCGTATACAATACCTGAATTAAAAATTGTTTCAATTTCTTCTGCGTTATAATCCCAACCTATCCTTTCCGATAGACTAATAAGACACGGTATATTATTTTCTCCAAGCCTCTTCACTACATTCACACAGTGTCTCCCCCCCTCTTTATTCCCCCTACCCTTTTCACTATAACACCCCTCCACAAAGTGAAGGGGTGTTTAGATGAATTTTTACTTAATTATTTGATCCACTATATGCTACATGTCGTTTCTCAATTCGTTCTTCAATCTCTTTCATATTCTCTTTATTATTTAATAGTGATTGTTTATTTTCAATTAATAATTGTTTAAAGGATTTTCTCACTTTTTTTCGCATTTTCATTTTCCTCCTTGGGGGATGGTTTATATAAAAGATAAGGAATTATCTGTGTGTTCTTATAATAATTGATTGTTGTGAAATCTATTTGAACTTCATATGAAAGTTCCGTTTATTTTCTGACAACTTTGTGAACAAAAAAGAAAGACCGATTAAAAATTATTTAATCGATCTTTCAACTTCTTACAACATATTTATTAATATTTCAGGTCTTCCCCAATTCATTTCTTCACAAACGAATCTAAGTTTTTCTTCATCCATTGTGTGTAACCCTTCTTCTAGTGAACATGAAATTGGAACTTCACAATGAATTTGCGCTAACTGTAAAGAGATATTTAAGTTCTCTAAATCACTTTCAATTTTTGTGCGCTGTGCTTTTGTTAATGATGCTATATTTTCTAGTACAGCTGATACTGTTCCGTGTTCTTGAATAAGCTTATACGCTGTTTTTTCACCAATACCTTTTACACCCGGATAATTATCACTTGTATCTCCCATGAAAGCTTTCGCATGAACAATTTGCCAAGGTTCTACACCTTTCTCTTCCATGATTTTCTCTGGTGTGTAATACTCGTAATTTCCAATTCCTTTACGAAGAAGCATAACTGTAACATTCGTATCAACAAGTTGAAGTAGATCTGTATCTCCAGTTAAAATATGAACTTCCGCTTCGTTACAATATTGTTTTGCAAGTGTACCGATACAATCATCCGCTTCATAACCTTTCATACCGATGACTGGAATAGATAATTTCGCAGTCATTTCTTGCACTAAATCAAATTGTGGAATTAATTCTTCCGGCGGTGCTGCACGATTTGCTTTATAATTCGAGAACGATTCTGTTCTAAATGTCGTACTTCCCATATCCCAGCACGTTACAATGTGTGTTGGCTCAATTGCTTGTGTTGCCGTTAATAAATGCTTCATATAACCATGAATCCCATTCGTTGGGGTACCATCTTGTCTCTTCATAAATTGTCCGTAGACACTTGTTGCGTAAAAAGCACGAAATAATAGTGCCATACCATCAACTAATAATACTTTTTTCATAATACCTCTCCTACTAACAAAAAATAATAACCTCACGTTATCACGTAAGGTTATATATAGATTACCATTCTACGTTTTTGTTCAACTTTGTCTATTATACATTGTTTTTTTATATTTAGCATCATTAACAAATTAAGACGTTCTACCACAACAAGTATGAAGTATTCCTGAATACGTATTTTTACCTGTCGAAACAACTACAGCTTTTGCAGTTCCACCAACAATATACGTACCTTTGAAACATACATTCTCAAGTTCAAGTGGATTATAGTCTTTCATCCGTTTTAATGGAATAAATCGTTTACGTTCTAGATGATAGCAGCTTTCAAATTTCTCAATACTAGCATCGTTTCCTGTCAGCATAGATTCATTCACTAATAAATCATTTGCATAAATAATACGTACATCTGCTGGTACTGTATCGCCCTCTGAAAGAAAAATCATATCCCCAGGTACAAGCTCTTGTACTGGTAGCTTCATCATTTTCAATTCATTGTTTAGCCCTGTTAGGCTAGATGCTTCTACTCTAGAAACAGTAACTGTTTCACATTGTAATTCATCACGTGCATTTTGTTTTGAAAGACCTGGAATCATTTCACTTAGCTTTATCATCACTTCCGCAATACGCGCTCTTTTTGAAATTAATTCATTTCGGCCGTATACTTGAATTCGTTTTTGTGCTTCTTTCACAGATAGTCCGTCTCTTGTTGTTTTAAAATACGCAAATACAGATTTTACATCTCTCGTTGCAATTTCAATTAATAAATCTTTATTTTTTTGGAGCATTATTTGTTCTTTTACTGATTTTTTACTTAGTTTATATGACGTGTTACCCACAGTTTTGTTTGCATATAACATATTATCGTCTCCTCCTTTATAACATAGGAAGAAACGCTTTGTTTCTCAATTTATCCACTTTAGCGTGAAAGTGTCTAGCGCTGGAATACTCAAATAAACGCTACATTATGATAAATATAAAGGGAGGAACAAGTCGTTTCCTGCCTACATCATATATTTTTGATTTGAAGCATATGGGTAACGGAACCGAGTCAGAATTTGACATGCTCCTCACCTCCTCATTTATTTTTTAGTTATAATCTATACTATGAAATTACTCATAGCTTTGTAACAAAAAAGACCTTTACTCATAAGAGAGCAAAGGTCTTTGCATACACAAATAAACGATTCCTAATATAATTAGAAATCTACGGACCTCTCCCTCACCGAGTTTTAGCACTGTATAGCATAGGTTCATTACCAGCTACGTTAAGAAAAACCTTAATTCGATCATTCCTGTTGACCCATTGGCGTCTCTCGACATTTTTGGGCAGTAGCATTTCTCTATACAGGAGCCTCACCTAACAGAGACTTATTTTCATTACATAGAAAATGTTACTCTTATTTAAAATAGATGTCAACACTTTGTATGGAAACTTTTCCTTATTACAACAACTACCTCTTGTAGAGTACACTAATACGCATTCAACTACATAAAGTGAAACTTTAATCAGTGGGGGTTTTGTTCATCCCCCACTGATTATTAGCCCTCTCCAGTCGGGCTTTTACGGGCAGTTAATCTCCCAACTAACTTCTTTGCTCCAGCTGAATTTTGAAATAGAAGTTTTACTGCCCACAAATAGCGGGATAAATTACTTGAACATATATTGCAAAAAATTAGCACATAAAAAATAAAATCCTTACGTTAAAACGTAAGGGTTTTAATATGTTACACAACCAGCAATTACAACTCCGATTGAAAGTGATAAAAACATAAGGAATAGACCGACTGCTTGATTATCTTCTTCGAGGCTTTTATTAATGTTAAAACGTGGTGTAAGCCATTCTGCTAAATAAAATACAACAATCTGTGCTAATATCCCAACTGCTCCCCACGAAACCATATCCAAAAGTGAAATAGAATTAGCAGCTGTTGAATATAAAACGATAGCTAGCCCAAGTACTTTTCCTCCAAGTACATAGCTTACCGCTTTGTTTCCTTGAGCCATTAACTTGAACTCTTTCACTTTCGTTGTTACTTCCATAAGAAAAAGGCCGATAGATAACAGTGCAAGTGATACTCCTAAATATAGTAAAAAATTAATCATTTATTTTCCCCCTTCTTAATACCTACCGGTAAATAATACGATTCATTCCCTGTAATTTTTCCTCCAGCACGTATACCGATACCACTCGCTTTTCCAGCAATTAAAAACGCCCCAAATACATATGAGAGCTCTTCAATCCCTTTTTCAGTTTCCAGAACAACTACTGGAAGCTCTGTATATTCTTGAAATATCGGTAGTGACGTTTTATATGTTTCATGCACATTTCGAATTATAATACTTGCGTCTTTATCACGAATCGTAATCGTATCCCCTTCCCTACCAAACGAAGGTTTTTGAACGAAAGAATTCTTTTCCAAAAATAAATCCGGCTCTAAATATGTAGGTAACATGTATTCTTTAATCCACTGTTGTTCCTCACTTGTGTAAAAAGCACCTTCTTCTGCTAATCCCCAAATAAGACATTGAATTGATTTAGGTTGAAGTAAAAAAGCCGATATAGGATTTATAATAAAAAGCTTTCCTTCTTTCACAAGTTGCAAAAGTTCCACTCCTACCAAATCCCCTGTTTCCGGATCTTGATCTTCAATCAAATCTTCAATCGGATATGTTTGACGATACAAAACATCGATTCGTACACCATCTCCATCTACTAAAGCATCATCAGTAATTCTAAGCTCCGACATCGGCATCACTTTATTTTCAACTTGACATAACTGACTCAAATACATAGTCGTATTCCAATCTTCTATATGTTCATGATGAGATGTAAAAACGACATTTGGAGTCTCTATCCCTTTTGTTGCTTCCATTACAGCCTTTGTAATACCAGAAGACAGTAAACGCTCGTCATTTACATTTGGGTTATCATAGCCTAGTTCTTCACAAACTTTCCCATTCATTTGAAAGCATTCTACAATAAAAGTTGGTGTATCACTATTAAACTCAAGCATTTTAATACAATTATCATCTGTTAAGGCAAAATCAAATCGTGAAATAACAGATTCAGGATACAGTCCTTTCAACCTAATAAAAGGCAAGCTTGTAGGTGGAAAACCAAATTCTAGCAGCTGCTCGTCAGATAAACTCCGAAGAATTCTAGCAGTCTTAAAAAATATTTCCCCCATTCGTTCAGTCGCTACTTGCAACTGTTTCATAATTTGCTCTGTTATTGGAAAAACATGAAACAAACTATACTCACTTTCATATAAATCCGACCAGAAATTTGGATAATTCGAATAAAATTCTTTTCGTCTCTTTATGTATTGCGACATATTTTAGCCTCCAAATCCACCCTTTGAACCGCTTCCAATTCCACCTTTAAATTCTGACGAAGATTGATAAGATTTAAACTCTGATGAATTTTTGAAAGTGGATTTATTTTGATAGTATTTACCACCATAAAAGTAATGTCCTCTATAACCAGAACTACTATCTTCACACTGCCATACACCCAGTTCATCATCCCAATCCCAATCAGAACAACTATTATCATTCGGTTCAGGGGGAATATCTTGCGTGCAGCCAAATAAAGTGCCTGTCATTAGAGACGTTAAGACACCGCCTACTAGCCATTTTGTTTTTGTCACCTTTGCACTCCCCTTTATAAATTATATTTCTATTATATAAGAAGCTATGATAAAGTAGAAGAAAAAGGAAGAAGAGGGATAAAATGAGATTAGAATATCGACTCAATGATGAAACTAAGCTATTTCCTGCTTTATGGAACTACACAAACATTTCTATCTCTGAAATCGTCGCACGAATGACTTGTGAATATTTTATAAAAGATAGCAATACGTATATTGTTACTGCCACTTCAGTAGATCCAGACGGAACAGCAGTTATATATGTTCAAAAAGAAGCGTTTTCCAATGACCCTTCAGATCCTACATACTCCCACATAGGTTTTGAAATTAGAGAACTAAAGGAAACGAATTCTATTATAATAGAAAGTAAAGATGTGTGGAATTACGAGGAAATCTTACCGTCACTCCATTCAGATATTATATATATTCAACGGGATGGAATGCATTTAGAATTCACCCTAGATTCAAGAGAAATTGATGAAGACCGCAAGTGCTATATTTATTATGGGAATTTCACAGGTGAATCGAGATAATATGAACATATTTATTCAACAAAAAAACCTTACGTATAAAACGTAAGGTTTTTATATAGCCCCACATATGCCGTTATCTATAGATGTCCATAAACCTGCTCTCACAGGTGGATGTTCTCACAAATGTTTGTAACTTCCTTCTTAAAAAGATGGCCTGCTATCTACATTTAAATATTGAACTTCCGTATTATACTTATTGGTTTAAGACATACACAAGCTACGTACACCGTAGGAATTTTATATAATGTTAGTTGAAATAAGACCCCCGCACGTGCCGCTCCTCGTAAATGTCCAAAAACCCGCTACTCGCAGGTGGATGCCCTCACAGTTACCGTACATCTTCCTCCACAAGGAAGGCTTGATGATGGTCGCTAAATATTGAGCTTCCGTATAACTAACATCGGTTTTAGACATAAATAAGTTACGTACACCGCAGGATGTATTATTCACTTGTCGTTATATTATCACATTGTTTCCAATGTGTAAAATATATTATTTTTGAAGCAATCTCTTGCTTGTGACCTTATTTTAATACAAATTATTTTTGCATGCAAGTGATTAATCTTCTTCTTTTACAATTTGATTTTCTGGATAAGAAATCCAATCACTCCAGCTACCTGCATACAATTTAACATTTTGAAAACCAGCTAATTTTAATGCAACTATGTTTGGACACGCTGTAACGCCAGAACCACAATATACAATTGTTTCCTTCTCTTTATCGAGATTTTGGAAACGTCCTTGCTGTTCCTCGTTGTTTTTAAAACGTCCTGATTCTAAAATTCCATCTTTCCAAAAATAGTTTACTGCTGTCGGAATATGGCCTGCCTTTGGATCAACAAGTTCCTCTACACCAGCATAACGTTTTGGCTCTCTAGAATCAATTAACGTAACATCTGCACCTGCAAGGATATTCTCTCTGACCGTTTCCATCGTTACAAGCATATGATCTTGTATGCTCGCTTTGAATGTTTTTCGGGTAACAATAGGAATTTCCTTTGTTACCGGTAGTCTCTTCTCTTGCCAAGCTGGAAATCCGCCATCTAATATATATACTTTCTCATGTCCTACATAGTTTAATAACCACCATAAACGAGAAGCATTTGCACCCGCTTGACTGTCATATGCAATTACTATCGTATGTTCATCAATACCAGCTTGCGAAAGCTTGTCTGCAAACTCCTCAATATTTGGCAACGGATGGCGACCACCATGTTCTGTTACAGGACTTGATAGATCTAAATTTAAATCAAAATATAACGCATGAAGAATATGTTCTTCCTCATACTTTTCTCTACCCCAATTAGGATTCGCTAAATCAAAACGACAATCGATTATACGGACGTTCTCATCTTCTATATGCTCACGTAACCATTCGACTGTAACTATCATCTTTAACGACCTTCTTTCTCTTGCAAACGACTTACATACTCCATAACCATTTCTTCTGTAACATATTTACGCTGTAGTGTAACACCATTTTTTGCAAGATCATTAATTTGCTTTGTTACAACATTAATGACATCAACCGAAAATTCTTTCCCATTTGACGCAAGAGATACGGCTACTTCAATAGCTGCTTCACGCTGCGCATCTAATTGTAAACATGCTTTTACACTTTCATTTTGTTTACGAGAATGTGCTGTAATTGCTTTATGTACTTCCATCTTCTCTTCCCCCTAAATAAGTTATACTTTCTTATTCAATTCCATTGCAAGCCGAATCATATCACGGCATACAATTCCATTTTCAATAATCTCTTCTTCATAATGCTTCGAAAAGTAATCAAAATCAATAGAAAAAATACGAAATCCACATTTTTGATATAACGCAAGTTGTGAAACGCTAGAATTACCTGTCCCAATTTCAATCTTGTACATGCCATATCCTTTAGCTGTTTCTATCGCATGCAGCAACATTTTCTTACCAATACCTCTCCCTTGCATATGTTCTACAACCGCAATATTCATAATTCCCATCGTCTTTGGTCTTGTTTCCAACAACACATATACACCAACCACTTTCCCCTCTACTTTAGCTACATATACCATTCCTCTCTGTATATATGTAGCCATTTGCCGCTCGCTTGGATCAGCAAGCAAGAGTAAAGACTTTGGCACATTATCTTTAGAAACACGATCTAATACAACATCCATAAAAATTCCCCCTTCTCCATTGTTCTAAACCCTCCTTGTCTACCATAAGTAATAGAAAGGAGGGATTCACCATGGACAACAATGAGAAAAAATGCAACGTCATCTCCATTGATGGAAAGAAAAAGAAGAGCGACACATATTCCTATCCAAAATTAGTAGTCGAAAACAAAACATATGAGTTTTCTTCATTCGTCTTATGCGGTGAAACACCAGACGGCAGACGCTTAGTTCTTACTCATATGATTTCTACTGATGAATTCGCAGGGTTCGTAAAATCTTTAGATACTGTATTACAAAAGAAAATTGAACGAATCTTTTTTTCATAGCGACTATATAACATAAATTTCTTTTTCTATTTCTATTAACTGCTTTTGAAGCTCTTCTTTACTTTGCTCATATAGTGTCACATCAATTGTTTCAGCTAAAGCAAATAATATACTTTCATAATATTTCTCAACATCTTGCTGCATCACTTTTTGGAATAAATCCCATTTTGTATCCCACTCTTGCTTATAATGATGAACGAATAAATCTTCTTCATCAGCTACATAGTTTGATACGAAAGGTTCTAGTACTCCTTTAGCGTCTTCTTGCATAAAAGCTTTATCATTTTTTTCAAAAAAGCTTTTCTCATTTTTAAAATGCGCTAGTGCCTTTTTGAAATCTTTTATTTCTATTGAAGGAAATGGCTCTTTATGTGTAATAACTTTATATTCATAATCTACTGTTCCGCCCAGAGAAATCGATTCATTTTCTCCTTTGCAGTTCACAACAATTTCATCCTTTGCACGCTTCATCGCTTCATCTATCCATCTTTCAAGGCGTAATGATGTCGCACGCATTTCTTGTAATAAATCATGTTGAATAAATGAAACTAATTCCATTACACACTGTTGCAACTGCGTTTTTACATTCCCCTCTGTTCGAAGTGATGCTGGATTAATAAATTCAGTAAACACATCGTTATAGCGCAAGAATAAGCGTTGTTGTACGTAATAAAGCAATTCTTTCACTTCATTTTGCATTGCTTGTTCTTCAGCCAGCACACTATATGACGAAATAATATGAAGTAGCTGATCACGCTCTGCTTCATATTTTTTTGTTTGCTTCGCTTTCTCATCATTCCCCTGCTTTGCGCCATTTATCATATTTACTAGAAGCTGATTTGCTCCTTGCAATGCACCATATAAAGCATGCACAGATACAAGCATTAAATCCCTCATCATAAAGGATGTAAATGATTCTTCAAACTTAGCAATCCCAGAGTTTTGTAAAACGCCATACTTTTCTTTGTCAATACTTTTCCCTTGTTTTTCCTCAAGCGCACATAAACTTGAAATTGCAAATAAACGTGGATTTCTAATACCATATTGCAAGAGCTGATCTGCAATATAACCTTTTACCATTTCAAGTTCTTCTTCAGACTCTGCTAAATCGGCCGCATTAATTAAGAAGAACATTTTATCAAGCGCAAACGTATCCTTTACACGACCGAGCTGAATTAAAAATTCACGATCTGCACGAGAGAAAACATGATTATAGTATGTTACGAATAAAATAGCATCCGCATTTTTAATATACTGGAATGCAACATCCGTATGGCGGGCGTTAATAGAATCAGCTCCTGGTGTATCTACAAGAGCTACTCCTTGTCTTGTTAAAGCACAATCGTAATAAAGCTCCATATACTCAACAAAGCATGATTTTTCTTCATTAGCTACATAATCAGAGAATTCTTCTAACGTTACTTGTACTTGTTCCCCTAAATGAGCGGCAACTGCCTCATATCCTTTTTGTACCGCTCGTAAAAAGCTAAATGTTGTTTTTTGCTTCCCGCTCGGTGAAGGATATTTCATAATTTTATCAATTTGCGTTAACGCTTCATCTAACGTAGTAATCTCATAATGAAACAGCTTATAAACAGCTTTCACATCTTCTAATAGTGCTTGCTTTGATTTAAACTGAACAATCACTGTTCCGTGTGGTTTTTCCTCTGTAACCGGCAAAATTTGATTAATCGTTGCTGTCGTTGGGTTTGGTGATACAGGAAGCACCTTTTCACCGAGCAATGCGTTAGCAAATGATGATTTCCCAGCACTAAAAGCTCCAAATAATGCTACTGTAAATTGCTTCGTTTCTACACGCTGTCTTTTTCCAACTACTTCTTGCTGTAAATGTTTCAGTGTAGGCAATGGATCTAATATTATTTCAGCTTTCTTCACTTTTTCTAATATACGCTGAATATTTAAAGCTGCCGTCCCTTTAATTTCTTCTTCACTAGCCATTTCGTTATCATTTACGATTTCTTGCTCTTGTAGCGTAAACTTCTCACTAACAATTTGTTTTTCACTTTGTAATATTTCGTCTATTCGCAATCCATCTGGTATAGAAATATGTTCATTCCAAACATCTCCTAAATAGCTCTCATATTCCTCATACGCCTTAATGTATTGTAATTTCGTTTCTTTTGCTGTTTGTAACATCGTGTATTTTTCAATCTCTTCTTCAATACGAGCAACTTCTATCTTCGCTTTTTTCTGCAATGTACCCGTACTTTTCCCAAAGATTTGCTGAGATTTCATAAAGTATCTTTTTTTCAACTCATTTGCAACATCAGCTGTATATAGAAGTAGGTAATCCCCGGTAAAGCCAGCCCCTTGTTTAATTGTTTCAGCCAATAATTCTGGCCCGAAAGCAATCTCTAGAGCATATATGTCCTTCCCAATTTCCTCTGTAAATAATCCCTCTTCTTTTAAGAAGGTTACAATGAATTCTTTCACATGAAAATCAAGTTGTGTTTCAACAGTCTTTTGAAGGGCGGAATGAAAAGCATCTACACGTCTCTGTTTTTCTTGCTCCGTCTTTCCCTTCGCAAATAGCAAACCAACTTTAAATTTCGTTAATTTCGTTTCTAAATACTCATTTGCCAATTCTCTCATTTCAAATGGCATTAAATACGCGTTATCTAATATAGCTTGTAAACCTTTAATAAATTCATTTCTTACATCAGATTCTTTACTCGATGCTCGATTTTTATTTTCAATTAACTCTTCCTTCTTTTCAACAATCTCTGAAATCAACAGCGGTGAGACTAATTCTTCCTCATATTTTATAAGCTGTTTTTCATTTTCAGAAAGAATAAATGAGAAATGTTCTTGCAGTAAATATTCTGTTTCTCGCTCCATTCCCTTACTTACATACTGCTCTTTTTCTTTCATGATAGAAGAGATTAGTACTTCTAAACTTTGAATCTCATTGTATGGATGATTCATCATTCGCAGTGATGTATAAAAAATACCATCTACTTCAATATCCCAGTTAGCAAAAGATTGTTTTACACTTTCTTTATACTCCTCAAAAGATAGTTCATTTTCTTTATGTTTATCTATTTGGTTTACAACAAGATAAACCGTTTTATTACGTTGTTTCAATTCTTTAACAAATTGTAAGTTTACTTCTGATTGGACATGGTTATAATCCATCATGTAAAAAATAACATCTGCAAGATGCAGTGTTGATTCTGTTGCTAATTGGTGAGCATCATCTGTAGAATCAATTCCTGGCGTATCAACTAACATAACTCCGTCAGGAATTGGTGCATCATTTCGATAAATATGAACACCAATTACTTCATCACCGTCTTTACATATTTGTTTTAATTCTTCTGCTGAATATGCGCCGTCATATTCATACTGTTCTCCAGACTTAATCGTAACAACAACGCGATCAGAACCTTTTTCAATTTTAACGACATTAGCACTCGTTGGAATTGGACTTGTCGGTAGTAATTGCGCTTTATATAGATGATTCATCATTGTCGATTTTCCTGCCGAAAAATGACCACAAAAAGCTATCATAAGCTGTTCTTGTTTATATTTTTGAATCACTTCAAACAACTTCAAACTATTCTCTGCATCTCCATGTTTTTGCCACTCTTCATAAAAACAAACAAGTTTTTTCATACCGTTTGTCTGTACTATGTTTGTCATCCCCTTGTTCCCCTTTATCCACGATGTATATACTTTATCCCGCTATTTGTGTGACAATAATCATTTAGGACTGAGTATCCCAATGATTACAGTTTCACTTTACTATCATACTAAATTTTCAGCATATTCTCATTAAAAATAAAAAAATCCCTTTCATTCTTTTTACAAATGAAAGGGATTTTATGTAATATTATTCATTTTGTTGTTCCTACTCCATTTAATACATACTTTGTAACACCAACATATATAGCAATCGTTCCTGCAACAAGTGCATACACCATATTAACACACCAACCTTTTTTTGATAATGATTATCACTTTTGAATACATTTTATCATTAAAGAGAATCATTATCAACAAATTTCTAAAAAAGAAAGCTCCTTCGGGAAAAGGAGCTTTACTGCCTGTTTTAAAGAAGTTTAAAACTTGTTGTGCACTCTTATTATATCTCATCCTACATAACTTAACAGTTAAAAAAATTGGAAATATCCCCTATACCCTCCATCTTACATTTTGTATAATAAAAGGGAATTACTTAACAAGGAGGAAAAAAATGACACAAAATCTTACACAAGGCGAGAGGATACACTCCATCGATATCATTAGAGGAATAGCTGTACTAGGTATTTTTCTTGTTAACTGGCCAATTATCGCCGGGGTTGACTCACGTGATATTACAGGGATTTACGAAGGGATAGACAGCTATATTCGCCTATTTTACGATATGTTTATTCAAACGAAATTTTATACAATCTTTTCGTTTTTATTCGGATTAGGTTTTTATATTTTTATGAATCGTGCTGAGGCGAAAACAGATCGCCCAAAAACTTTGTTTGTTCGCCGCTTACTTATTTTATTATTATTCGGTTCCTTACATTACGTTCTTTTATGGGACGGTGACATTTTACATACTTATGCAATTACCGGGTTTTTCTTATTTTTATTTTACAAGAGCAAGCCACGTACTATTTTAATATGGTCAATTGTACTATTAAGTTTCATGCAATTGTTCACATTATTAGGTTCTCTTCTCATGTCATTAGTGCCGGTAGATGAACTAGGCCTTTCCACAGCCATTATGCCGGTAGAAAACTGGGGCTTACAAATTACAGACAGATTCCATTCTTTCTATTCTGAAGCAATAAGTAACAGTCTTATTATGCTTCCTGAAACACTAGGATTGTTTTTACTCGGATTATATGCCGGTAAAAAAGACATTTTCCGCCGTGCTAAAGAATTAGATCCAAAGCTTAAAAAATGGCAAATCATTATGTTCATTTTAACATTACCGATGTGGTTTATTATGATTTACTTCTTTATGAACAATCAACCATACACACCATTTTCACTTATGGGTATTACGATGATAAGCGGAAAAACATTATTCATCTTCTACATTGTCACGCTAATGCGTTTATTACAAAAAGAAAAATGGCAAACATTATTACGCCCATTTCAATACGTTGGACGAATGGCATTAACAAATTACATCTCGCATACAATTGTTACATTACTTGTATTCGGGCTATTGTTCAAAAATGATTATCTTGCTCCATTATGGGTTGGACCACTATTTTGCATTAGTTTCTACACGTTACAAATCTTTATTAGCCGCTGGTGGCTTTCTCATTACCAATACGGGCCACTTGAATATATTTGGCGCCTTGGTACGTATGGGAAAATGATGCCGATTAAAAAGAAAAGCAAGGTCTCATAATGAGACCTTGCTTTTCAGGCTGTGGAGAAAGTCTTCTCCACAGCCTGTTTTTGTGTCTGAACCTCTTTTTATGTGTCAACACTGATAAAAAAGAGGAAAAGGAGAGATTTCTTATGATGGGTGCTTTAAAAAATCATCGCGATGAACGTGTATCTGTTTCTGTAGAAGAGTTAGTTCCACAAGATCATTTCCTTCGTGCGATTGAAGCGACAATTCGTTTTGATTTTATTGAGGAGAAGTTACGCCCTTATTACTGTGAAAACAATGGACGTCCGTCAATCCATCCTATCGTTTTATTCAAAATGATGTTTATTGGATATTTTTATGGTATTCGTTCTGAGCGTCAATTGGAAAAGGAGATTAAAACGAATATCGCCTACCGTTGGTTTTTAGGGTTTTCTCTATCAGATACTATTCCAGATCATTCTACAATCAGTTGGAATCGCCGTACCCGTTTTATTCATACAAATATTTTCGAAGAAATTTTTGATGAGATTGTGAGGCAAGCGACGGAGAACCGGATGGTGGGAGGACGTGCACTGATGACAGATTCTACACATATTAAGGCCAATGCTAATAAAAATAAATTTGTACATAAATATAAAAAAGAAAAGGCAAAGTTTTATATAGATGAACTAGAAGCTGCGGTAATCGAAGATCGTGAGGTACACGGAAAAAAGAATTAAAACCTAGAAAGGAAAGTGATACCCCTACTAAAAAAACTCGTATAAGCACTACGGATCCAGATAGTGGATTTTTAATGAGAGATGGAAAACCGAACGGTTTTCATTTCTTAGATCATCGTACAACTGATGCGAAGTACAATATCATTACAGATACCTATATAACGGCTGGAAATATGGCAGATTCCGAGCCGTATTTAGCACGTCTACAAGCTCAAATTAATAAATTCGGATTTAAGGTGGAAGCTGTAGCTCTTGATGCAGGCTATTTTACAGGTTATATCTGTAAGAAATTATCAGAAAGAAATATATTTATGGTGATGGGGTATCGCCGATTTGGAAAGCGAAATAAAGAAGTACCGAAAAGCCAATTTAAATATGTAGAAGAAATGAATGCATTTGCTTGTCCGATGGGATGTATTTTAGAGTATGCGACAACGGATCGCGAAGGATATCGTCAATATAAATCGAATCCAGAAGACTGCGCTGTTTGTCCGCTACGTGAGGTGTGCTTTTCAAAGAAACAGAAACAAAAAGTTATCACTCATCATGTATGGGAGAAATATAAAGATATCGCTAGAAAAAACAAGCTAACAGTTACAGGGAAAAAGTTGTATAAAGTACGCTGTTCAACTATAGAGCGAAGCTTTGCGGACGCCAAAGAACTCCATGGCTATCGATATGCTCGGTTTCGGGGGCTGAAGTCTGTCCAAATGCAGGCTTATCTCACCTCAGCTTGTCAAAATATGAAAAAAATAGCCCTCCATCTGACCAAAAAGGGTCTGGTGGAGGGCTATTTTTCTAAATTCTATTATTTTATGTTGTTTTCATTTGCTAAAATCAAAAAGATTTCAGAGTGTTGGGAACCCTAAAGGGTTTCCCAACACTCTGAAAAGCAAGGTCTCATAATGAGACCTTGCTTTTTTACGCTTCTCTTACCGCACTTTGCATCGAAACAGGCTCTTCTTTTACTTTCACTTTACGCTGCGGCACCATATTGAATACAATATTTAAAAGTACTGCTGATGCACTTCCTAGAACAATTCCGTTATCTGTTAAAATACGAATGCTTTCCGGAAGTTGTGAGAATAATGTAGGAACGACCGTAACCCCAAGCCCGATTCCGACAGAACATGCAACAATCAATAAGTTTTCCTGTCTTCCAAAATCAACACTACTTAACATTTTAATACCATATGCCATAACCATACCGAACATTGCTAACATCGCACCGCCAAGTACTGATTTCGGAATAATTGTTGTAATGGCTGCAATTTTAGGAATAAATCCAAGAACGATTAACATACCACCGCAAGTATAAATAATAACGCGATTTCTTACTCCAGTTAATTGAACAAGCCCTACGTTTTGAGAGTATGTTGTATATGGGAATGCGTTGAAAATACCACCTAATACCATCGCTAATCCTTCTGCACGATACCCTTTTGTTAATTCTTTTTCACCAATCTTTTTATTACAAATATCAGATAATGCAAAGTATACACCTGTTGCTTCTACAATCCCTACACAAGCAACGAGAATCATCGTAATAATTGGTGTTAATTCAAATGTTGGAGTACCGAAGTAAAATGGTTGAATACCGTGGAACCAATCAGCCTCTCCAACAGCTTGCAAACTTACTTTCCCCATAAAAGCCGCAACGATTGTACCGAACAATAGACCTAGTAAAATAGAAATTGAACGAATAAAACCATCAAAGAAACGATACATAACGATGATAAATAATAATACACCAAATGCTAACGCTAAGTTCTCAAGACTACCGAAATCCTTGCTTCCTACTCCTCCAGCCATATCATTAATAGCGGCTGGAACAAGTGTAACTCCAATTACTGTAACAACAGATCCTGTTACAACAGGTGGGAAAAGTTTTACAAGTTTCCCGAATAGCTTTGCAAAAATAACAACGAATAATCCAGCAGCAATAATCGCTCCGTAAATAGAAGACACACCGTATTGTTTTCCAATTGCAATCATCGGTCCAACAGCTGTAAATGTACAACCAAGTACAACGGGAAGTCCAATACCGAAAAAGCGATTTGATAATGCTTGTAAAATTGTCGCAACGCCGCACATTAATAAATCAATTGAGACTAAATATGTTAACTCTTTTTGATTTAAACCAAGTCCACCGCCCACAATAAGCGGAACGATAATTGCGCCCGCATACATCGCAAGCATATGCTGCATACCAAGCGATGCGATTTTAAATGGATGTTGCTTCATCGTTTATTTCACCTCCGCAGTTTCTTGCTGTACAAATGTAACTGTGCCGTTATCAAGTGATGCAATTTCTGCTAGTGATTCAACACGAACACCCTGTTCACGCAGCTTCTTTCCTCCATCTTGAAATGCTTTTTCAATAACAATGCCAATTCCCGCAATACTTGCTCCAGCTTGTTCTACTAAACTCATTAAACCTAGGGCAGCCTGACCATTTGCTAAAAAGTCATCGATAATTAAAACACGATCATTTTCATCGATATGATTTCGAGATAATGAAATCTCGTTCGTTTCTTGTTTTGTAAATGAATATACGTTTGCAACGTACATATTATCTTGTAACGTTAACGATTTACGCTTTCTTGCAAAAACTACTTTTACACCAAGTTCTAATGCAGCCATAACTGCTGGTGCAATGCCTGAAGATTCAATCGTCACGATTTTTGTAATATTATCTTCTTTAAAACGTTTAGCAAATTCTTTTCCGATTTCTTGCATAAGTACTGGATCAATTTGGTGATTTAAAAACGCATCTACCTTTAATACGTCACCAGATAAAACCTTTCCTTCGTTCAAAATCTTTTCTTGTAATACTTTCATGTTTGTTCCTCCTCTTATGCAATAAAAAAACTCCAAAAGCCGCCACCACTCGTTACAAGTGAGAGACGCGCTTTTGGAGTTTCGCAAAAAAAGAATGCTAAACAAGCAAATATATTCGTCCTCACTCATAGTCAAAGTATTTACGGTACTTCGGTAGAAACTTGCAGGCCATATCCCCGCGATTATATGAGTGTAGCTAACTATTTATTTTATAGATGGATTATAACGTACTTTTTGTACTTTGAAAAGCATTTATGAAAAAAACACGTACAAATTTTATAAAAACACTATTTTCGTTCGAGTTTTGCAAACTCTTACATTCGCTATTACAGCATCGTTAAAATGACTGGTCCATCTTTTGTAATCGCAATTGTATGCTCATATTGAGCGGATAATTTCCCGTCCATCGTTCTTGCAGTCCATCCATTTAAATCTACTTTTGAATATCGCATACCTACATTTACAATCGGCTCAATCGTAATTACCATTCCTTCTTGTAGTTCTGGCCCTTGTCCTCGTTTACCAAAATGAAAAATTGCTGGCTCTTCATGAATCTCTTTTCCAATCCCATGTCCTGTAAAATCTCTAGCGACAGAAAAACCTTCAGCAGCTACATAACTTTCAATTGCATATCCAATATCTCCTACATGATTACCAATTTCCGCCTGATCAATCCCTTTGTACAATGCACTCTCAGCTACTAACAATAACCTTTCTGCTTCATTAGAAATATCGCCAACTGTATATGTCCATGCAGAATCTGAAAGCGCATCATTTAAGTTTACTACCATGTCAATTTTCACAATATCACCTTCCTGTAAAGGTACATCACTCGGGAAACCGTGACACATTTCATCGTTTACAGATGCACATATTGCATATGGATACCCGTTGTAACCTTTCTGTTCAGATGTAGCACCATGATCTCTTAAATACATTTCAACAAACGTATCAATTTCTTTTGTAGTTATACCTGGTTTCATCATTTTCGCAATTTCTTTATGACATGAAGCAAGTAATTTCCCAGATTCATGCATCAAATCTATTTCATTTTTCGTTTTGATTGTAATCATTCTACCTCTCCTTGCTAAACTTGCTATTTGCTACTAATATTCAATCATACACATCCTCTTCCAAAATTTCAAAACTTCTAATTACAACAAGTACAAAAAACATCATTTCTTTCTACATCAAAATAAAAAGCAGAAGAGTACTCTTCTGTTTTTTAATCTTTTTTACATATATAATCCATCTTCAAAAATTCAAAACAACTACCGTTCGTCTTTTGAACAAACGTCCCAACCGCTTCAAACCCTGCTCTTTTATACACTTTAATTGCTCTTTCATTAAATGTCGCTACTGATAGTGTTATATAGTTACAACCATATTTTTCTTCACTAAAATCTAGTCCAGCTTTTACGAACTTTAAACCGAATCCATTTCCAGTTATATTAGGTCTCATTCCTAGTCCGATATCAACCGTTCGACTATTCATTCTGCAAAAGCTAAAAAAGCCAATAAGAGTACCATTTTCCTTCACAGCAAATGTGTCGTCCCCTCTACTCTCATCATGTAAAAATTCAGCTAAATCTTCTTGATCTGCCTCTATATCATAAAAAGAATACTCCCCTTCATAATGCCAGTTGTATGCAATTTCTTCCGCTTCCGTTTGCGACATTACTGTAAACATATAGCCCATTTCCCTCACTCCCTCATAAAAAAGAGCTGCAATTAAGCAGCTCCTGTTTTATAACTCATAAATCTCTTTATATTTAGCTTCTAAATAATCAGCTAAGTAGTTCGCATTTAACCCTTCACCTGTTACATCTTTTAAAATTTCAAGTGGCTTTTTCGTTTTACCATATTGGTGAATGTTTTTTGTTAACCATTCACGAATTGGTGTCACATTCCCTTCTTCTAGTAATGCATCGAAGTTCGGAATATCTTTTAACATTCTTTGTTTAAATTGTGCTGCGTACATATAACCAAGTGCATAAGATGGGAAATAGCCAAATGAGCCGCCAGCCCAGTGCACATCTTGCAATACACCTTGTGCGTCATTCTCTGGACGAATACCTAAATACGTTTCCATCTTATTATTCCACGCTTCTGGTAAGTCCTTTACTTGCAATGTGCCATCAAATAATTCTTTCTCAAGTTCATAACGAACCATAACATGAAGCGGGTATGTAAGCTCATCTGCTTCTATACGGATGAATGACGGCTTCGATTCGTTAATCGCATCATAAAACTCATCGACTGATATATCATCAAATTGACCATCGCTATACTCTTTTAGTAAATCATAATTTTTCTCCCAGAATGACTTATTACGACCGATAAAGTTTTCAAAGAATAATGATTGCGATTCATGAATCCCCATAGATGTTCCACTACATAGCGGTGTACCTTCAAATTTTTCTGCAATATTTTGTTCATATACAGCATGACCACATTCATGAATTGTTCCAAACACGGCCATACGGAAATCTTTTTCATCATAGCGTGTCGTAATACGAACGTCCCCTCTATTTAATGTAATCTCGAAAGGATGTACTGTTTCATCAAGACGGCCTGCTTCAAAGTCATAATTCAATTGCTTTAATAGTTCTAATGTAAAGTTCTTTTGTTTTTCTTTTGAAAAATGTTCAGCTAAAGCATTTGTTTTTAATTCTTTTTTAGACTCAGAAATTTCTTTTACGAGCGGAACGATACGCTCACGCAATTGACCAAATACATGATCTAATACTTCTACTGTGATTCCTGGCTCATACATGTCTAATAGTGTATTATATTTATATGTTTCGTAACCCCAATATGTAATAAATTTCTTTTTGAATTCAACAATTTTCTCTAAATACGGACGGAACATTTCGAAATCAGATTTTTCGCGAGCTTCTTCCCACACACTTTCCGCTTTCGCTTCTAATTTCACATACGCTTCGTATTCAGCTTGTGGAATTTTCTTATTTCTATCATATTCTTTACGACACTCTTCAACCATTTTCTTTGTCGTTTCAGAAAGTTTATCTTCACGTATTAAAGCTTCTAACTCCGTTAAATAGTTTCCCATCTCATCTGAAGTCGACATAGCAAACACTTCTGACGAAAGCATACCGATTACTTCTGAACGCTGATCCACACCTTTTTTTGGTGCACCTGTTCTTAAATCCCAAAACATTAAGCTTAATGCTTCTCCGTAATTCTGAATCTTCTTCACATATGTTAAAAATTGTTTTTCTACCTCATATGTAGCAACTGTCATCGTATAAAAACCTCCCTTTTCTACCTCAAACTTAATTCGACATGGAAATCTAAATTCCTTTTATAATAGAAAAAAAGCTTGGCAAGCGCCAAGCTTTTTCCTTATAATTCTTTAGCTTCTACTGGTAGTACATTTTTCACTGCTGCAATCACTTTCTCATCTTCTGTATCAGATAAGAAGATTGATATAGCACCTTTATCGTCGCTCGTACGAATTAAACGCCCAATTCCTTGGCGAAGACGTAAAATCATATAAGGCACATCTACATCCCAGAATGGATCATTCACATGTTTACGCTTCGCTTCAAACACAGGGTCGTTTGGAGGGAATGGTAATGACCAAATAATAACATGTGATAACGATGAACCTGGAATATCTAAACCTTCCCATAAATGAACGGCACAAAGTACAGTCTCTTCTTCATTTTGGAAACGAGAGACGAGCTGACTAATTTCTTGATCTCCTTCATATAAGAACGGAACTGACATTTGCTCTTTACTTACATATTCTTTGAACGCTGCAAGCTCTTGCGTTGTACGGAATAATACAAGTGTACGTCCATTTGTTTTCTGTATATTTTCAAGTGTATATTGACACTTTCTTTCCCATTCGTTTTCTTTCGTATGCAATAGTAAGTTTACTGCCATTTGCTCTTCATAATCAAATGGTGAAGCAACTGAGAATGATAAATAATCTTTTACCCCTAAGCTATTTGCTGTAAATGCGAATGAATCGTTGTTAGATAATGTAGCAGAAGAGAAAATATACGGAATCTTCTTTGAGAATACTTTCTCTTGTAACACTTCTTCAACTGCACGCGGCATAATAACTAATGTGAAAGCTCCATCACCTTCTTCACCCCATGTAATTACATTTTTCTCATGCATGAACAGACGAAGTGAATGTTCTAATACATCTAAATGTTCATCAACGATATTTAAGTCATATGTGTTTACTGTATGCATTTCACTTTCAAATACTAATGCGTCACCGACTTCACCGATTTTTGCGTAAAGTCTATTCGCCTCTGCAGTTACCTTTTCTGTCACAGTAATTTCTAAACGATCAGAACCGGCAATTTCCTTTTTATTCTCTTGTAACACATCAAAGAATCGCTCTGTTTGCCAAATTGTTTCTTCCACTAAATGTGCAAACTCTTCACGAATATCGTTTTGTAACAATCTCGTTAAAAGTTGCTCCATCATCGTTTGCTTTAAACGATATGTTAAAGCTTTTTGAGCTGCATACTCTACAAGATGTCCTTCATCAAACACAACGCAGCTACTTTCAGGCAGTAATGGGATTTGTCCTTCACGTTTACGAGCATCGTACGTCCAAATATGATCCATATAGAAGTCTTGGGAGCAAATGATTAAATCTGCCGCTTTACGATAATGTTCACGAGAAAGAGTTTGTCCACAACGATGACGAGAATCACAAGTGAAGCAATCTTGGAAATAATCCCAATTTATTTTTGACCATTCCTCATCATTTAAAAGTGGAAATTCTTTTCTGTCACCATAGTGAGTAAAGTTTTGCATCGTACCATGATCAAATACAAACTGTGGTAATTCATAATATACGTCTTCAATTACTTCTGGAGCACGTCCACTCATAACATCTTCTAGTTTTCGTAAACATAAATAATTATCCATTGATTTCGCAAGTCTTACATCAACAGATAGTCCTAATGCTTCAGATAACTTAGCAATGTCCCCTTCTTCTTTCACAAGCTGCTCAATTAACGTTTCATCTGCACAAGCGATAATAGCTGGCTTTCCAGTATAACGTGCATAACAAATTGCATATAGAAGATATACAATTGTTTTCCCTGTTCCTACTCCCGCTTCTGCGAACATAACTTTTTTCTCTTGGAAAGCGCGCTCTAACTGAAATGCCATAAAAATTTGTTCGTCACGCTCTTCAAAGCCTTTTTCCGGAAGGATGTCGTAAAACACATCTCCAATCCACTCATTCAACTTATCATAAAAATTATCTTGTTTTCCTACTTCAAATGGTAATCTCTTCTCAGTAAACATCCTTAGCCTCCAACCAAACAGTTTTTCTATAAAAAGATATAGCAGCTGTTACACATATGTATACAGCTACTTTCCCCTGTTGCAATACATAGAAATACACGAAAAAAAATTTCCCTTTCGAAAAAGGAAAATTTTTTTCTATATTAATGACTTTAAATACCGTTTATCAATCGCTGTTTCATGTGAAAGAGCTGATAAATATTCTTCTTGTGCTTTTTGTATTTCAACTACAATTGCACCTTGACTATCCACTTCTTTTCCGATCTCATCATACGTACGGTGAATAGCTTTTTGAATCATTGATAATTGGAAACTATCCATATCACTTCCTCCTTTACGCATTACATAATAGCCAGTATATGCGTGCTGGAGGAGTTTTATACTATGAATTACGCGGTGGACGTTTTCCGAAGTATTGGTAGTAGTCTGTACGGATAAAACCGTTAAACAGTTTACGCTTTTTCGATGCATCTTTTCCGTAACACTTCTCAAATGCTTCATAACTTGTTAATAAATACATTGACCACGTATCTAATGGGCGGAATACCTCTCCCATTTCTTTATATAATTTTTCAACAAGTGCTCTTTCACTTAAACGTTCTCCGTATGGAGGATTCGTTACAACATAGCCATAATCCTCTTTTGTTGTGAAATCTTTTACTTGCATTTGTTTAAATGATATAAGATCTCCTAATCCAACTTCTTCTGCGTTATCTTCAGCGACTCTTATCATACGATGATCGATATCTGACCCAATGATCTGCAGTGGTTGATTATAGTTTGCCATATCTTCAACTTCTTGACGAGCCTCACGCCAGTTTTGTTTACCAACCCAGTCCCATTCATCCGACGCAAAGCCTCGATTAAATCCTGGTGCGATATTTTGTCCAATTAGTGCCGCTTCAATTGGAATTGTTCCAGATCCACAGAAAGGATCAACGAACGGACGATCAGGCTTCCAGTTTGTTAACTTAATTAAAGACGCAGCTAATGTTTCTTTTAAAGGCGCTTCACCTTGTTCAAGACGGTATCCACGTTTATGAAGACCCACACCACTCGCATCAATTGTTAACGTTGCAATATCCTTGAGCATTGCAATTTCAATACGGAATAAAGGACCATCTTCTTCAAACCAAGTTGTACGTCTATAAGTTGTTTTTAATTTCTCAACAACAGCCTTTTTAACAATACGTTGGCAATCTGAAACACTAAATAATGTTGATTTCAGAGATTTTCCGATAACAGGGAATTCTCCGTTCTCTGGAATGTAATCTCCCCAGTTTAACGCTTTTGTTTTTTCAAATAACTCATCGAATGTCGTTGCTTTAAATTCGCCGACTTTAATTTTCACACGGTCCGCAGTACGCAACCATAAATTCGTACGACAAATTGCTTTTTCATCCGCTTCAAACGTTACCTTTCCATTTTCCACTTCACATTCATAACCAAGATCGCGAACTTCTCGGGCAACTAATGCTTCAATACCCATTGCCGCTGTTGCAATTAAAGTAACTTTTCCCATTTGCATTCACCTCTTATGTATAATCAAACAATAATTAATAACATGTTGTCCTATTAATTATTACATATTACGAATTTTTTCTCATTTACCATTTTAACTCACAATTTATAACTTCATACAAATAAAAAGCCCTCCTCTAACAAAGGAGAGCTGAGTTATTTCATAGTTGGTTCATAACGTTCTGTAAGCCATGTTCTGTTCCTTTGTACTGCAAACGGCCCACGCCTCGTACTCCGGTGGTAATCATCTATCTACAGGTTACGAAAACCTGTCCTTTCCCATCGTTCATTTCCTTGGAAAAGATTCCCCTACCATTATTTGGGTTTCTCGCTCGTGGGGTTTACCTCGTTCCACTCCTATCATTTCTTCAAGGACTTCGTCACTGTGGCACTTTAAAGGTAGTCAAACCATATCCGAAAGGACTTAGGTTTTTTCCCTGCCGTTAAACTAGCCTTACAGCCAGAATACCCTAGCTTATGACTTGGCTAGGCACGAACACTACAGCCATCTCAGGCCGTGCGAGCATGGACTTTCCTCTACAACGTTGGCGTTGCAGCGATTACCCAAACGTTATGACAAACATTAGTATAGTGGAAACAAAAAGATTTTGCAATGTTTTTTTCTATGTAAACTACTTTAACCTTTTTGTTACCCTAATTTATTCGTATAACTTACTTCCAAATACAGCTTTTTCTAAATTAGATAGACGTTTTAAAATATCCGTATTCGTATTGTTATATACTGGTTGTGCAACTGGTGTTTGTATTGGTTGTTGCGGAACTTGTGTTGCCGCTACTTTCTGCTCTTCTAATTCACGTTTTAAACGAGCATTTTGTTGTTTTAATTGATCAAATTCCTTATGAAAAGCTTCATAATCTTTAATAATCATATCAAGAAACTTATCTACTTCTTCTTGTTGATAACCTCTCATACCTGTTTTAAATTCTTTTTCTAAAATATCTTTCGCTGTTAATTTAATTTTATCCGAAATCATTTTCTTCACCTCAAATTTTTGCCAAAGCTTTCATTAACTAAATTTTTTCAGAAACAATGCCTTTTGTCAATCAAATATGCGAATACAATATTACATATTAATCTGCATTATTCCACTGTTCCTCTTCCATTATATCTTGTAAATCAGAAAAAAGAATGAAATAACTGTGATAATTTTCTATTTCTCCTTTTTTCTTAGCCGCTTCTACTATATATTTAGGGCTCCCAGGCTTTTCTTCATCGTATACAGCTAAAAGTGCATCACTTTTTGCAATAAAAATTGATTCTTTAATTTAAATTGCTCTGGGCTTTCGTACTTCCGTTTCGTAATACTATCAATGTGATCTGCTTGCGAAAGAATAAATTCGTAATATTCACGGTTATCTTCCTTCCAATTTTCTTCTTGTTCTAAAAAAGGAGTAAATACCGCTAATTTTAAATCTGGATATTCTACTTGAATCTCAAAAACAACTTCAGCAGCCCATAATTCGACCCCTAACTGGCCACTAATAATAACCCACTCCAAACCATCTTCTACAAAAGCAGTTAACTTACGACGAAGCGCCTTTTTTATACATTCTACTCCTGGATGATCATTTTTAAAGATTCCAAGCTCAAATGGCTTATATCCTGTTACAGTAACAACTTTCATATCAACACTCCAATTACAAAAAAAGAACTAGCATTTCGCTAGTTCTAACATATCATTTACTTTTTAAATATTCCACCAACGTTTGGTCCGATATTCGGTCCGATATTTGGTCCAAACGGAGATACATTCGGTCCTGGTCCAAATGGTGACACGTTCGGTCCTGGTCCAAATGGAGATATATGATGCCCGTGGTGGTGATGACCATGACCACATGGTCCACATCCCCCGCCGAATCCACCACCAAATCCTGGATCACCAGGATCTACAACGTTTACATTCGAGTTTGTTTGTGGGAAGAAGCCTTGATTTTTAATTTGTTGATGGTGTACATGTGTTGTATGCGTTGGGAAAATGTGTGGCACCACCGTTGTTGAAAAAGAATGTGTTACGCATTGTTTTGTCGGATGAATGACAGGAGCAGTTGTACAAATAGGTCCTACAGGCTTATGCCCTCCAAAACAAGGATGACAATGATGCATAGTTTTTCTCTCCTCTCTCTTAAAAAAAATCTGACTACACTTTACAATATGAGAGAAGAGGTTAAGCCGCTTGTTATATACACCCATTTATTTCATAGAAATTTGACTATTGCCCTACTTCATACATAATACTATTATAGATACCCCCCACCATTATTTACCAAAAAAACCTCCAACTTGTTTCACAATACCCGTCACTTGATTCATTGCATTCATCATTTGCCCAGCTGTGTTCATCATTTTATTTACATCATAGTTGCCATCTGATGTTTTAAATTGGGAAACAAAACTAGAAAATTGACTCGGTTGCTGTTGTTGCTTTTGTTTATTCATAGTTGGATACGGTTGTTTTGGTGGATAAAACATCGCTTGTTGATTTCCATAGGGAGATGGTGGCGGCATATAATATTGTGAATTCACATAAGGTTGCTGTTGTTGATTCATATAGGGTTGTTGTGGTTGTTGTGGTTGTTGTGGTTGTTGTGGTTGTTGTGGTTGTTGCGGTTGATTCATAAATGACACTTCAAATGGTTGATAATAATTTTGATTTCCATAATGAGGTTCGAAAGGATACATATTATACCGTAAATATGTATCCTGATTATACTGGTACATATTTTGCTGTGCATATGGATTTGTTTGCTGATATACATTAGGTTGTTGAAACATGCATACTCTCCTCCTTCACATAAGTTTCTACATATAGAATATGTACCTATAAAATAAAATGTGTGACGGAGTATCTGTCTGTTTTTGTCGGAAGTTTAAATTTTTAAAAAAATTAGAAAGTAAACCCTTCCATGCTATGATAATAAGGAAGAAGATTCTCATGGGGGAGGAATCAACATGGTATTAGGGGATTTAAAACAAGCGTTTTCTCAAAAAAAGGGGTACTGTACAGAAAGTTCAAATGAACTGCTAGACTTTGCGAGACATTGTTATCTCGAAGGAAAAATATGCATCTCAGATTACCGAACATTAATACGTGAATTAGAAATAAACGGCGCAACAAAACCTACAACAGCGACAGAAGCCTAAAAAAACAAGAGGGTTTTCCCCTCTTGTTACTTACATTGATCTACGATATTTTGCAAAGTATACGAAATAGCTTGATGAGTTTCAAAGAAACGTTTACCTTTTCCCTTATTAACAAAACATTGTAGCACATTAGTTTGTAAATTCTCATACACTTGATCGATTTGTTGTACATGTATATACTTAGGCTGCTCTTCCTTTATCCATATATAAGCTAATTCTTTCCACACCTCTAGCTCCGCATCTACCATATCAACAAATGGCTTCATATCCTTATAAAAATCATATTCATCCATTTCTCTTTTCTTTACATTGGCTTCATCATTATACTGCATTAACTTCTCCGAAGACTGGATTAATGCTTCATATTTCATTTTATTCCCACCTTATTATGCACTCACTACGACGTTTTGAAATGTCTTTACCCAGCTCCCTTTTTCTTCGTGATGCACTAATTTATTTTCCATATGCTCGATATGCATTTCTGTTATTTCTATCTTATTGCATATTTTTTCAACTTTATCCTTCAATGCGTGATTCATTCTAATCCCAATATTCATTTCCAGCAAATCGAGAGAACTTAACATTTGATCCATTTTTTTCATAACATCTTCCTTCTGAACCATCGCCATATTTAAAACGCCCCCTTCTTTGCCTTTCCTTTGTCATGTAATTTCGCCGATTGATTGGTTACTCCTGCTCACATGACAAAACTAGTTGATATTCGTCAAAGAAATCATTTTGTATGCCATTTTTAGAAATGGTAACAATACAAAAAGGAGGTGTATTACGATGGCAAAAAATAAAAATGAAAAAAAGAAAAAACAAAACAAACAACAAAACAAACCTGAGACTGGTAATCCAAAGCTTGATGGTCCAAATTTCCCCGCTACATAAAGTAAAACTTTAATTAGTGAGGGTTTTGTTCGTCCCCACTGATTATTAGCCTTCACCAATCGAGCGTTTACGGGCAGTAAGGCTCCCACCTAACTTCTTTGCTCCAGCCGAATTTTGAGGTGGGAGTTTTACCGCCCACAAATAGCGGGATAAAATGACCCTTTAACCAAAGCGGCTTTTACAAATAACTAATTTCCAGTCTAACCTTCCCTATTTGCTTTCGATAAGTGCTGAGGTTAAAGTCGTACTGCCGGCAAATAGCGAAGTAAAAAGTAATTTATTGAAGAACATATTACTTTTAATCAAGAAGCCCCGCCTTCATGTAGGAAGGCGGGACTTTTTGATTATATCATGAACTCATCTATTCTTTTAACAAAACTACTTAATATAGAAAGAGTATGTATTTGTTCCCTCTTCATTCTATACCATTCTGTTATATTAATTCCCCCCTTTGGTTTTTCAAGTACAAATAAAGACTCCATTTCCATCCCTTCACTAAACCAATCTTTTTCAATTAATTTTTCGTGAGCGACAATAGCGTACACATCTCTAAGAGCCGGTGTACTTGATTTTCTAATCTCTCTTATATTGCATTCATAATCCATCCTTGATCCCGTATGCCTAGTTTGCAATGCAAACTTATAAAAAGAATCTTTATACTTTGAATGAAATAATAACCAAGCTAACTTCTTCCCAAGTTCTATACGTTTTTGTAACGTTTCAAATTGATAAACCGAAAACCCATACATTCTCCCTTCCATCATCGGAAAAACAACTGCACTAATGTGAAGTATTTCTTGAAATTTGAACACCGCCGTATCAAATACATGTTTTTGAAAGTATGTATTCTCGATTACTGGTTTTTGAATTTTATTTTGTTCATTAATAATAAGTGCCGTCATAAGCCTATTGATATCTTTTTCCTCCCAGAAATATGACCATTCTTTTTCCATAAAAATTGATATGTTGAAAAATTGCAACAAATGAAAGAGCGGCTCACATCGCCTTTTACTTTCTTCATACAATAATAGTTGAGGAAATGCATCTAAGAAAATGATCCAATTGGCTTTCTCATAACAAAGAAATAATCGTCTCTTAACTGTTTGAGGTAGAAGATTAGAATAATATTCTCCTTCTAAATCTGTCATATTCCATCCCCCATTCCTTGAGACCATACTTGCTAAAAAAGACCATCTAATTTCTTTATTTCTCAAATAATATTCTTGGTAAGATTGTGTACGTGAAATGTTATCTACGTTAGCTACATCCGTTCTCTCCTTAATATTAAGAACTATAGCTTTCTCCTCTTCTATACACAAAATATCCTTACGGTTTTGTTTAATTTTTTCGTAATCGTTCCAGCTAAACATGAATAAGTACCATACCTTTCTTGAAAAAGGTCACATCTTTTTTCATTTTTTGATATAATCACCTTTGTAAGTAATTCTTAACAAGTTGGGAGTGGACACAATATGACCATTCGTTACCCAAATGGAAAAAGGTACGATCAAGCTTCACAACCTCATAAAACACCAATAAAAAAACATACTTACAGTAATAGAGGTATGTCCCTTGAAGAGGAATTGAATGAAACCAATCAATATTACTTAACCCATAATATTGCATGCGTACATAAAAAACCTACACCTCTTCAAATTGTAAAAGTAGATTACCCCGCTCGAAGTGCTGCAGTGGTAAAAGAAGCGTATTTCAAACAACCTTCTACAACAGATTACAACGGTGTATACAAAGGGAAATACATCGATTTTGAAGCAAAAGAAACAAAAACAAAACCAGTTTTCCACTTCAAAACTTCCACCTTCATCAAATTGAGCATATGAAGCAAGTAATCGCTCATAATGGAATTGCATTTGTTATTATTAAATTTACACTTTTTGATGAATTTTATTTATTAGATGCAAAACATATTATTGCATTTTGGAATCGTCAAAATACTGGTGGACGTAAATCGATTACAAAACAAGAAATAGAAGAGCATGGATCTTTATTATCATGCGGTTATCACCCTCGAATTGATTATATCCGCGTACTAGACACGGTTTATTTTTCGTGATAGAGTCATCACTAAGGCTCTTTTTTCGACTTTTGGGGGAGAGAATGAAAGGTAGGAGAAAGTATAATGTCAGATAATTATCGTTCTCGTACAGAACGAAATCATGTAAAAAATCAAACGAAAGAAACAAATAAAGAAGAAAAACCAAAGAAAAAAGGTTCCTTTTTCAAGAAATTCCTTATAGGTTTTCTACTTCTTAGTATCGTCGGACTCGTTGCCGGCGTTTCAGCTTTCTTTGTTATGGTAAAGGACGCTCCGAAATTAGACAAATCAAAACTTGTCAATCCTTTATCAACAAAATTCCTTGATAAAAACGGGAATTTCTTCTATGAATATGGTGCTGAAAAACGAACCCATGTTACATATGAACAAATTCCAAAAGTAGTTGAAAATGCCTTCCTTGCGACTGAAGATTCACGCTTCTATGATCATAGTGGAATTGATTTTAAGCGTACTACAAAAGCAGTTATGGAAAATGTCACTGGTGGTTTTGGATCACAAGGTGGTAGTACAATTACACAGCAAGTAGTTAAAAACTATTTCCTAACAATGGAAAAAACAGCAAAGAGAAAAGTGCAAGAATGGTACTTATCTTATAAATTAGAGCAACAGTACTCTAAACATGAAATTCTAGAAATGTACTTAAATAAGATCAACTTAGGTAACCGTTCGTATGGTATTGCAACTGCAGCAAAAAAATACTACAACAAAGACTTAAAAGACTTAAAGTTACATGAAGCTGCAATGCTCGCTGGTTTACCCCAAGGTCCTAACATTTATGATCCAACAAAACCAGAAAATGTTGAACGAGCAACAAATCGTCGTAATGTTGTACTAACATTAATGAATCGTCATGGCTACATTACAAAACAAGAAATGAACGACGCTATGCAAATCTCTGTAAAAGAAGGTCTTCTTCCATCTTCAGATGCAACTGAAATGCCTTATCAAGCATATTTAGATGCCGTTTTCAAAGAAGTAGAAAAAGAGATACCTGATGTGAATATTGGCTCTGATGGTTTAATAATCCATACAAATCTTGACCTTGAAGCTCAAGATTATGCAGATAAAATAATGGATGGAGATCTTATTAAATATCCAAATGATCAATTCCAAGGCTCATTTGTATTTATGGATACGAAAACTGGAGAAGTTCGTGCAGTCGGTGCCGGTCGTAAAGAAAACAAATCAACATTTAAAGGACACAACATGGCTATCGATTTAAAACGTCAAGTTGGTTCAACAATGAAACCTATTTTTGACTATGGTCCAGCTATTGAAAATCTACAATGGTCTACGTACCATCAATTAAATGACTCAGAGTACACATACTCTGATGGTACAAAAATTAAAAATGCTACAAACAGTTATAAAGGAGATGTCTCCCTACGTGACGCACTAAAAAAATCTTTAAATATTCCTGCTTTAAAAACAGCTCAAGCGGTCGGGCTTGATAAATCAAAAGAATTCGCCAAAGGTCTAGGCATGACATTTAAAGATGATACTGTATTTGAATCAACTGCAATTGGTAGTAATGAAAGCTCTCCGTTAGATGTCGCTGGAGCTTATGCAGCATTTGGAAATGACGGTATGTACAATAAGCCTCATTTCGTTAAAGAAGTTATTTTCCCAGATGGGAAAAAGAAAACTTTAAGCCGAAAGAAAAACGAGCAATGCACGATTATACAGCTTACATGGTTACCGATGTACTTCGTGATGTTGTAAAACCTGGTAGTGGTGGTACTGGCCCAACGGCTTATGTTCCCGGTTTTGACGTTGCTGGTAAAACAGGAACACAAAACTTTGATAAATCTGTTATTAAAAAATACGATATTCCAGCAGATGCAAACAGAGATAGTTGGTTCGCAGGATATACGCCTCAATATACAATGGCTGTATGGACCGGTTATGAAAAAGATAGTGCAGAAAATTACATTGGAGATCGTTCTACTAGAATTGCTCAGCAAATGTTCCAAGTAATGATGAGCAAATTCGCTACAGATAAATCTAGTTTCGAGCGCCCTTCTTCTGTACAAGAATTAAATGGAGAACTGTACATTAAAGGTGCGAAAAAAGATGCAGTTAAAGAAATTAAAGTAGATCCACCTAGTGGCCTTAATGTCGCTTTCGATGGTGCTAGCACAGTGACGCTGAACTGGTCTGGACCATCATCAAATGTTGATGCATACGCAGCAAGCTATAAAGCTACTGACGGTTCTAGTGGTAGCTTGTCAGTAAGCGGTACGACAGCTACTCTTGGTGGTATTAAACCAGGTGTTACTTACAGCTTCTCTGTAGTAGCGAAAAAGGGTACTGGAACAAGTCCTGCAATTGGTGCATCATTCACTGCGCCTGGCGGAACTCCAGATGCGAAAAAAGCTGAGGAAGAGGCTAAGAAGAAGGCTGACGAAGAGGCCCAGAAAAAGGCCAATGAAGATAAACTAAAACAAGAAGAAGCTACAAAAAAAGCTGAAGAAGATCAGCGTAAACAACAACAACAACAACAACAACAACAACAACAACAACAGCAACAACAAGAACAACAACGTAAACAGCAAGAAGAAGCTCAAAAGAAAGCTGCTGAAGAAGAGGCTAAGAAGAAGGCTGACGAAGAAGCTAAGAAAAAAGCTGAAGAAGAAGCTAAGAGAAAAGCTGAAGAAGAAGCTAGAAAAAAAGCTGAAGAAGAGCAGCACCACCAGAATACCGGAGGAGATACACCTCACGCAGACGGAGATGTTGTTACATCAGAGTCTTAATAACAAAAAAGAAGTCTTACTCTTAACGTAGAAAGGAACGTACTTTTGTTTATTCTATTTCTTTAACTAACTGTAGCTTTCTTATTTCTAACTATACAACTACGTGCGTAACTTGTAATAATACGAATAGATAATTAACTACG